>JBILLY010000502.1:0-4240 GCA_044375835.1 Opitutaceae bacterium | reverse complement strand
GACGCCCTGATCCGCCTCAATGTGAACGGCTCGCGCGACACCGGCTACACGCCCGCCCTCAGCTCCTTCGCCGTCGTCGAGCGCAACGGCACCAACCAGATCACCGCCATCAAGACCGGCGGCCTCAACGTCGCCCAAGTCCTCCCCGACGGCCGCGTCCTCGTGGTCGTCTCCGCTGTCGATGGCAACCTCCGCCTCCTGCGCCTCAACGCCGACGGCACGGCCGACACCGGCTTCACCGCCCCGAGCTTCGGCGCGCTCATCGGTTCCTCCGGATTCACGTCGGTGCTCACCGATCCGGTCACGGGCACCTCGGCCCAGTTCCCCATCACGACTTACAGCGCCTCCGACCTCATCCGCACCGCCGTGCAGATGCCCGACGGCAAGGTCTACGTCGGCGGCCGCTTCCAACTCGCCTACGCCAACGCCCCGCGCGGGCTCGCTCGCCTGAATGCCAACGGCACCGTCGACACCACGTTCACCGGCACCGGCGCCGCTTTCTCCAAACCCGACTCCGGCGCCTACGTGGCCAAGCTCGCCGCCGATGCCGTGGGTCGCGTCTACGTCGCCGGCCGCTTCGACACCTACAACGGCTCCGTCGTCCCCGGCATCCTCCGCCTCCGCGCGGACGGCAGCTTCGACTCCGGTTGGAATCCCGGCTTCGCTGTCCTCGATACCCCGCGCGCGGATGTGAATCTCATCGTGGCCGGCGACAAACTCCACGCCGTCGGCACCGTCGGCCTCCCCGGTGACACCCTCCCCGCCGTCCACCGGGTGGTGGACATCGCGCCGTCCGTCATCGCGCGCCAGGACTTCGAAACCCTCGTCGCCGGCGCCGGCCGCCTCGTTACCGATCCCTTCTCCGGCTTCTCCGGCTACAGTTACATCGGTCTCGCGCCCAACTTCACGCTCGGCCCCATCACCGCCGATCCCATCCAGGGCGTTCTGGCGAGTTCCCCTCTCGGCACCGGCCGCGCCGGCTACTTCGGCGGCGCCGCCACCAACCTCGTGCCTCCGGCCAGCGACACGTTCTTCAGCGTCACCGCGTTCGGCGGCCGTTTCGACGAAGTGCCGGTCAATATCATCGGCTCGGAGACGCCCATCCGCCGCATCTCCGCCGATTTCGTCCTCGCCCGCAACGGCGGCACCAACTCGCAGACGCTGTCGTTCTATATCTTCGACGCCCGCGACCAAAACGACCCCGCCACCTCCGCCTTCCACTCGATGGTCCTGATCGGCGCCAACAACGTCGTCCAGATCGCCGACCATGGCTTCAACTACACGCCCACCGCGACCACCCTCGAAAACGGCGTGCCTTACCGCATCACCCTCTCGGTCAACTATAGCACCGCCCGGTGGTCCGCCCGCATCGCCCGGATCGACGGCACCGCCACCCACGTCCTCGCCACCGACCGCTCCCTTGCCGCCGGCGGCTACACCCTCAGCGGTTGGACCACACCCGGCACCTTCGACATCGAGATGGGCGCCGTCGCCTCCGCGACCAACAAGGCCCTCCTCGATCGCTTCATCTTCGACAATCTCCTCGTCGAATCGCTGGCCGATCCGGCCGGTTCCCTCAACACCGTCGCGCCCGCCTCCGCCGCCGCCGGCACCGTCGTCACTCTCGGCGGCTTCGGCTTCACCGGCACCACGGCCGTCCGGTTCAACGGCATCGACGCCGCGTTCACCGTGGTGTCCGACACCCAGATCACCGCGACCGTGCCGACCTTCGCCGTGACCGGCGCAATCACCGTCGTGAAACCCTCCGGCACGCTCACCTCGGCCGCGGCCTTCACCGTCACCGCCGGCCCGCGCCTTGCCACCCTCAGCACGCGCGCCCGCGTCGGGGTGGGGGAGGCCGCCATCGTCGGCAGCTTCACCATTGAAGGCACTGCGTCCCAGGACGTGTTGCTCCGCGCTGCCGGCCCCGCGCTCACCACCTTGGGTGTCGCCGACCCGCTCGCTGACCCCGTGCTGACCGTGCACGACGCCACCGGCGCCGTCGTCGCCTCCAACGACGACTGGCCGTCGACGCTCGCGTCGACGTTCTCCTCGGTCGGTGCCTTCGGTTTCACCGCCGGCAGCAAGGATGCCGCCCTGCGGGCCACGCTCGCGCCCGGCTCCTATTCCGTCCGCATCGTCGGCGCCGGCGGCACCACCGGTATCGCGCTCTTCGATCTCTACGAGTTCGCGTCCGTCTCGCGCCTGAGCCGCCTCGCGGTCCGGCAGAATGCCGGCACCGGCGCGGACGTGTCGATCGTCGGCTTCTCCTACTCGGGCGCCTCCGGCACCGGCAAAGACACCCTCGTCCGCGCCGCCGGTTCGTCCCTGTCCGTCGCGGGCGCCTTGGCCGACCCCACGCTCTCGCTTTTCACCGGCCCGACCAACCTCGGCACCAACGACAACTGGGGCGCCGCCGCCAATCTGGGCGGTCTCAACGCCGCCTCCGCCGTGACCGGCGGCCTGCCGCTCGCGACCGCGGACTCGGCCCTCTATCAACGCCTCGGCACCGGTTCATACACCGCGCAGGTCTCCGGCGTCGGCGGCACCACCGGCTTGGTTTCGACCGAGATCTTCCCGATCGACGGTCTCCGCGCCGCGACCCTTGCCCCCGCGCTGACCGCGCCCCTGCTCGACCGGACGGTCGTGGCCGGCGCCAACGTGACCTTCGTCGCGCCGCACATCGCCCGGCCCGCCGCCACGTATCAATGGCTCAAGGACGGCAACCCGCTGGCCGGCCAGACCGGCGCCGCGCTCGTGCTCGCCTCGGTCGCCGAAGCCGCCGCCGGCAACTACGCCGTGCGTCTCGCCAACTCCGCCGGCACGCTGACCTCCGCCGCCGCGGTGCTCACGATCCTGTCGCACCACAGCGCCGACACGACGCGCGACTTCGCCCTCGATTTGTCCGAGCTGCTCCGCGTGATCCAGCTCTACAACGCCCGCGCCGGCAACCTCCGCACCGGCGCCTATGCCGTGGGCACGGCCGGCGTCGAGGATGGCTTCGCGCCCGACCTCGTGCGCACCGGATCGGCGACGCTGGCGCGCTACCACAGCGCCGACACCAACCGCGACGGCCGCCTCTCGCTGATCGAGCTGACGCGCGTGATCGAACTCTACAACTACCGCGTCGGCACCGCCCGCACCGGCCAATACAAGATCCAGTCCGGCACCGAAGACGGCTTCGGCCTCGGGCCGTAAGCCCCGCCGGCCCGGCGCAGGGCGGGGCTAGGACCCGCCCCCGGCGCCCGGTGCCCATCTCGGTCTTCGCCGGGACCATCCGCCGGAACCTCGTCTCGGCAGATCCGCGGTGCGCGTCGTTTCGGCGGCGGCACCCGGCTCGCGCCCGTTCCCCGCAGACTACCCGTTGCGCTCGGGGGAATCGGCACCCGCGGCATACCGCAAATTCGGGGGTAGTATGATCTTCCCGTCGCCCCGTCGCACGCCCAGAGTCGGCTCGCTCCGCGCCGTATCAACCCGAGGCCAACCTGCTGCTCTGCCATGCGTTCACTTTTGCCCCTTGCCCGTGTTTTTGGACTTTTCGTCGTTTTGTGCGGCCTCACGACCGCGTCGGCCAACGCCCAGGCGCCGGTCTTCACGACGGTGCCGGCCGCCCGGCAGGTCGTGACGCTGAACCAAGACCTCACGCTCACCGTCGCCGCCACCGGCGCGACGAGTTACCAGTGGAAGCGCAACGGGCTGCCGGTTTCCGGAGCGACTGCCGCGAGCTACACCATCACCGCCGCGAAGTCCCATCGCGACAACGGCTGGTATCAAGCCGTCGCCACCAACGCCTCCGGCTCGACGGCGAGCGCGGTAGTGTTCGTGAACGTAGCGGTGAATCCGGCGCATGTTTCCGGAGTAGGCAGCAATTCCTCCAACCAGCTGGCCGTTCCGGCCGGTTTGAGCGGAGTAGTGGCGGTGTCGGCTGGACGCTCCCATAGCATTGCGTTGAACGCGGACGGGACGGTCGTGGCGTGGGGGAACAATGCCTCCAGCCACACGACGATACCAGCCGGCTTGAACGGAGTAGTGGCGGTGTCGGCCGGAGGCTTCCATAGCATGGCGTTGAAGGCGGACGGGACGGTCGCGGCGTGGGGCCAGGACTTCAGTCGCCAAGCAACGATCCCGCCCGGCTTGAGCGGAGTGGTGGCGGTGGCGGCTGGAGGCTCCCATAGCATGGCGTTGAAGGCGGACGGGACGGTCGTGGCGTGGGGCTCCACCGGCGAAGGCCAGACAACGA
>JBILLY010000501.1:0-4244 GCA_044375835.1 Opitutaceae bacterium | reverse complement strand
CTCCTTAACCGTATCCTCACCGAACACCACGGCAAAAAACTCGCCGTGATCGAAAACGAATTCGGCGAGGTCGGCGTCGACCACCAGCTCGTCATCCAGAGCGAGGAAGAACTCTTCGAGATGAACAACGGCTGCATCTGCTGCAGCGTGCGCGGCGACCTCATCCGCATCCTCACCCGCCTGCTCAAGCGCAAGGACAAGCTCGATGGCATTCTCATCGAGACCACCGGCCTCGCCAACCCCGCGCCCGTCGCGCAGACGTTCTTCACCGACGAAGAGATCAAGCAGGCCTTCAAACTCGACGCCATCGTCACCGTCGTCGACGCCAAGCACATCGCCCAGCACCTCGACGGCGACGACGAATCCGTGAAGCAAATCGGCTTCGCCGACGTGATCTTACTCAACAAGACCGACCTCGTCGCCCCGTCCGACCTCGCCGCCGTCGAAGCCCGCATCAAACGCATCAACGCCGTCGCCCGCGTCCACCGCACGCAGAACTGCGACATCCCCCTCGACCGCGTCCTCGACGTCGGCGGCTTCAATCTCAACCGCGCCACCGAACTCGATCCCAAGTTCCTCGAGCCCGAATACCCCTTCGAATGGGCCGGCGCCTACGCCCTGCCCGTCGGCACCCACGAACTCGTCATCGGCCACTGCGATCACGATCACGGCCATGACCACGGGCACGATCACGGCGACCACGACCACCACCATCACCACCACGGCAACCCCGACGAACTCGATGTCGTCGTCATGCCCGTCAAACTCCCCGTCAACGGCGACTACACGTCCCCCGACTCGGAGGCCGCGCTCCGCGCCGCGATCGACGCGGCCGTCCACGTTTTCGCCGACTGGGAATCCCGCACCAAGGAAGGCGACACCCTCGTCCCCGGCGCCACGCTCCACCGCCTGCTGCTCAAGGACGGCGACGGCAAATTCCGCCTGAAGCTCGAGGCCCCCGGCTTCTACCTCGTCTTCGAGTCCTGCGGCCACGACCCGCTGCACATCCACGTGATGGGCGAGACCGCGCGCCCCTGCTGGCAGCGCGATTTCCACGCCGCCCACGAGCACAACGAGGCCGTCACGAGCGTCGGCATCAGCACGCCCGGCGACCTCGACGGAAAGAAACTCCACGACTGGATCAGCGAGCTCCTGCGCACCAAGGGCGGCGATATCTACCGCATGAAGGGCGTGCTCGCCGTGAAGGGCACCAACAAGCGCCTCGTTTTCCAGGGCGTGCACATGCTCTTCGACGCCAAGTTCGACCGCGAATGGAAGTCCGGCGAAGCGCGCTCCAACACCCTCGTCTTCATCGGCAAGAACCTCGACCGCGCCAAGCTGACCGAAGCCTTCAACGCCTGCCTCGCCTGAGGCGCCTCCGCGCCTTCGGGCAGCGCAACTCGCACCGCCGCCCGCTCCGCCGCCCCGCCTCCCCCCCCGGCCCGCCGCCGGGGCGCGCGCGCCCTCCCCGTCGTCTCCCGGCGCCCCGCGCCGTCTTTGGGAAACAACCGTCCACGCGTCCGCCCTTCCCGCGCCGCCGCCGTCCGCCCCGCCGCGAGCTTGACGCCTCTGCTAATCTCCGCCCGTTTCGCCCCAGCATGTCCCGCCGCACCGCCACGCCCTCGCTCCCGACGCGCCTCACCGCGTCCGCGACCGCGTTGCTCGTGCTGGCCCTCACGGTCTTCGCCGCCAGCCCCGTCCTCCACGCCTGGCTCCACGGCCACCCGGCCGACTCACACCCGGTCAAGCGCAGCGCCGCCACCGCCGACCACGCCGGCTGCACCCACGCGGACCACGCGCCCGCCTCCGCCCCGCACGGCGACGACGAACTCTGCGTCGTCACCCAGTTCGCGCACGGCAACGCCGACTGCGCGCCCGCCCCGCTCCTGGCCCAAGTCGCGATTCTGCGCGTCGTCGCCACCGTCTCCCTTTCCGCGGCCCCCGCGCCGCGCGCGCCCGCCCTGTTTCTCCCGCCCGGCTGCGGCCCTCCGGCGGTCTGAGTAGTCCCGACGTATCCGGTCCGGCCCCGTGCGGCCGCCCGGTTTCCTGCGCTCGCTCCCCCCGCGGAGCCGTGCGCTCACCCATCCGTCCGCTCTCAGGCCTGCCATGTCTTTCTCCCTTTCGTCCGCGTCCCCCGTCCCGTCATCCCCCTCCCGTTTCCCGTCGATCGTCGCCGCCGCCACCGCCGCGTTGACGCTCGCCGCCTCCTCCGCCGCGGCCACCCCGCCGCCCGCCGCGCCCGAAGGCACCTACATCACTCTCGGCCGCTACGAGGTCAGCGCCGCCAAACTCGGCGCCGGCACCACCGACCTCCTCACCTCCGTCACCGTCGTCGGCTCCGACCAACTCGAAAACGAGAGCGTCGACTACACCCTCGAGCTGCTCGGCAAGATCCCCGGCGTCACGCTCACCGATTTCAACCAGGGCGTCATCACCGCCGACGTCTCCCTCCGCGGCTACAACGGCGAGGGCTCCAGCCCCCACCTCCGCCTCCTCGTCGACGGCCTCCCCCACAATCTCAACAACGGCTACAACGACCTCGGCCCCGTCTTCCCGCTCGAGATCGAGCGCATCGAGGTCGTCAAGGGCACCGCCGATCCGCGCTACGGCCTCAACGCCGTCGCCGGCACCGTCAACGTCCACACCTTCCAGGCCTTCGCCGGCCAGAAGCTCAAGCTCATGGCCGGCAGCTACGGCCTGCTCGAATCCCAGGCCCTCGCCGGCTACCGCACCGGCGCCTTCAGCCAGACTTATTTCGCCGGCTACCGCCAAAGCGACGGCTACCGCGACCACGCCGCCATCGAGAAATACTCCTTTGCCGGCAAGTGGGCTCTCGCCGGCGCCGCCGACCGCTGGCGCGTCGGGCTCAACGCCCGCTACCACCGCTTCGAGGGCGATGGCCCCGGCTATCTGCCCTACGCCGCTTCGCGCCTCACCCCGCGCGCCTCCCCCGCCTACTCCTCCACCGACGGCGGCACGCAGGAAAACGTCCAGCTCTCCCTCCACGGCGACGCCCGGCTCGCCGACCGCCTCACCGGCTCCGCCAAGGCCTACCGCCACGACGTCCGCCGCCACCGCTACGTGCGCTTCACCGCCGCCGGCGCCCAGCAGGAACGCGTCGAGGACGAACTCCACTCCGGCTTCGCCTTCTCCGCCCGTTGGCGCCCCGCCGACCTCGGTCTCCCCGTCACCGTCGACGGCGGCGCCGAGTTCCACCGCCAGGACGCCGACAACCAGCGCTACGCCACCGTTGCCCGCGCCCGCACCGCCCTCACCCGCAACCACCGCTACCTCCTCGACAACACCGGCGCCCACCTCGGCGTCGACGTGAAACCCGCCCCGTCCTTCCGCGTCACCGCCGCCCTCCGCGCCGACCGCTTCGACGGCGACCTCCTCAACCGCCCCAACGGCGCCCGCACCCCGCTCCTCACCGACGACGCCATCTGGCAGCCCAAACTCAGCGCCGCTTGGCAACCGCACCGCGCCGCCCAGCTCTACGCCAGCTACGGCCGCGCGTTCCAGCTCGGCGGCGGCGCCGCCGCCTACTCCGCCAAGCCGCTCGATGCGTCCAAGAACGATGGTTACGAGCTCGGCCTCCGCCTCGTGCCCGCGCCCGCCTTCACCGCCCGCCTCGCGCTCTGGCGCCAGACCGCCACCGACGAGATCCGCCTCAAACCCGACAACAGCGGCGACTCGGAAAACATCGGCGAAACCCGCCGCGACGGCGTCGACCTCGAGTTCGCCTGGCGCGCCTCCGCCGCCCTCAACCTCTGGGCCTCCTACACCGTGCAGAAAGGCGAACTCACCAATCCCGGCCTCCGCCCCGCCGACGCCGCCCTCCGCGGCAAGGAGATCGACCACATCCCCGACTACCACGTGAAGGCCGGCGCCGACTGGTCCGTCACGCCTGCCTTCACCGCCTCGCTCTCCGTCACCGCGCAGGGCTCCTACTTCCTCACCACCGCCAACAACACGGGCACCTGGGGCAGCTCCGCCCTGACCAACCTCGATCTGCGCTACCGCTGGAAAAAAGCCGTCGTCGCGCTCGCGGTGAAGAACGTCTTCGACCGCTACCACGAATACGTCTGGCACGACGGCGCGCAGACCCTCCATTCCCCCGGCGACGCCCGCGCCTTCCTCGGCAGCGTCACCTTCGAGTTCTGACGTCGCGCGGGTCTCCGACCCGCCCTTCCCCCGCGCCGCCTCCCCCTCCCCGCCGTCGTTCAGCGCTTCCCGTGGACCTC
>JBILLY010000498.1:0-4261 GCA_044375835.1 Opitutaceae bacterium | reverse complement strand
TTGATTACTTGATTGTGGTCGACCGTCACCCGCTTGCTCTCGCGGTCGTCGGTCTGGAACTCGATCGTGGTGGCGGTGCGGTTCTTCGCCCGCTTCGTCGACGACACGAAGGCGCCGGCGGGATTGCCGAGACCAAACAGGATGGCATTGGGCCCGCGCGTGAACGTGAACGCCTCGGAGTTATAGCGGTCGGGCGGGATATTGTTCGTGAAGAAATCCTGACCCACGGTCGACGTGGTGCCGCCGCGCGTCACGTATTGCGTCGCCTGAGTGATGAAGTCGTTGCCGTTGCCGCCCTCGGTGAGCCGGTTGTAGAATGTGTCGGTGTTGGGCGCGAAGTTGAGGACGTCGTTAAGGTTGTTCACCGCGAGGTCGTTCATCATCTGCTCGGTGAAGATGGTGAGCGCGGAGCCGATGTCGCGGAGATCGGTCTTCAGGCGCGTGCCGCTGAGCGTCTGCGTGGCGAGGTAGCCCTGCTCGGCGGTGGCGTCGACTTGGAAAGGAGAGAGCACGACGGGGTCCTCCCTCCCCGCCGGCGAGACGGCAGGCGGGCCATTCCTGGGCGCGGTGGACTGCCCGGACGCGGTGAGCCCAAAGCTGGTCGCTGCCAAAGTGAAGATGAGTCTTTGTATGGAGAGGAGTGGAATCAGGCGGGGCATAAACGTTAGGGGGTGAAGAGTGGGTCGAATCGCGTGGGACTATCCGCGCCGGGCTAGGTGGATGAGTGGGCGATGTGCCGCCGGCGTTTGCGCCGCTGCAGCGGCGGGCGGTGCGCAGGACGAAAATGTGCTTCGGAGTTTATTTGGCATTCAGTGTGGCGATGAGGAAATCGGTCGGGGTGGCGTGCGCCTCCTCCGAGGTGCCGGGATACTGTAGTTCGCACGGAACGCCGATGGCCTTACAGTGCTGCTGGAGCTTTACGCCGAAGTTGGCGGTGTGCGTGGGATCTTTCTGCTCCTGGCCGAGCGCGGGGGGAGCACCGTAGATGAGGTAGACGGCCGGATCGTCTTTGCTCACCAGCGCGTAAGGCGAATACTCCGCGATCCACGGGACGATTTTCTCGCGCCCCGCGAGGAACTGGGGGAACGAACCGAAGCCAAAGGCGTGCCCGCCATACTTGCTGTTCGGAGTCCATTCTTTCATCTGGACCGGATCGAGCGTGGTTTGCGCACCAATCACCGCCGCACATCGAAGGCGTGACGATTCGCGAGCAACGGGATCGGTGCTGTGTGGATCGGCGAGGTCATCGTGAAAGGCGAGCCAGAGGCTGGAGCACGCGCCCGCCGAGGCTCCCGCCGCACCGATGCGGCTCTTGTCGATATTCCACTCCGCGGCTTTGCTGCGCACGAACTGCAACGCCCGTGCAGCATCGTGCAGCGGTGCCTTCACCGGTGGCCGGATGCCTTCCGCCTCAGCCATCGTGATGAAGCGATAGTTGATCGCCGCGACGGATATTCCCGCCTTCAACAGCGCTTTGACATCCACAAAGCGGTCGACGCGCTCCTTCTCACCGCCTTGCCAGCCGCCGCCATGGATCACGAAGACAAGGGGTGTCGGGGTGCTCGACTCCGCCTGCCAGAGATCGAGGATCTGCCGAGCATGCCTGCCATAGCGGACCTCGCTGAAGGTCGGCTTCGGCACGGTCGCGGCGTAAGCAGGCACTGTTTTCCCCTTGGCTGCGGTCTGCGCCCCCAGTAGCGGAGCTATGATCAGAAATGCGGCCAAACAGAAAAATGGAAGTTTTCGGAGGTTGGATCGGCTGCATGGGATTTGCGGTTTCGCCAACTGCCCGGTGGATGGTTTCATTGCGTTCACTTCTTCAGATGTTCCTGCAGGAATGCCGTCACCGCAGGCATGAGATTGCTGTGCTTGTTGCGGACGTGGGGGGTGAAATGGAAGGCGTGCCCGCCGTGTTCGACTCGGATGAATCGGTGCGGAACTCCATATTCCTTCAGCCGCTTGACCAAGTCCTCCGCCTGACTGAACGGGACCGTCTGATCGTTCGTCCCATGGATCACCAACGTAGGAACCGTCGTGGCGTTCACATGCGCGATCGGCGATACGAGCTCCAATGTCCGGCGTCCCTCATCGGTGTCGATCTGACTCCGCGGGACAAAATGGTGTTTTCCCCAAAGGCGGACATCCGCAATCCCGAACAGGTTGATAACGCAGGAGACATTCACCGGATATTCCGGATACAAGCCCCCTTGGTTCAACTCGCTCACGGCCGAAGTATACGCCATCAGCATGGCGAGATGACCTCCCGCTGACCCGCCGGCCACCGCAATGCGTTGGGGGTCGAAGCCGTAGGTTGCCGCTTCTTTGCGGAGAAACCGGATGGCCGTTTTGCAGTCGAAAACATTCTGCGGATACGCGTCTGAGGTGCCCTTGGGGTTTAGTTTGTAGTTGATACTCGCCACCGCGTAACCCTCCCTCGCCAGCGCAACACAGTTGGGCTTTTCCACGGCCCAAGCCTTGTCGCCACCACCCCATGCTCCTCCGTGAATATAAAGAACTACGGGCAGCGGCCTTGGCCCTCCCAGCGGGAGGTAGATGTCCGCCGCCGGCAGGCGGGTGACTGCGAGCAGGAGTGGGAAGATGAGGCGTTGGACCACAGCGATTCGGTGTTGGTTGGAGCCGGGGAGCCTGGGTGCGGCGCGCGACTCAAGGGGACGGCGCAAGCTCATGGCGCGACATTTTTGGCGAGCACGGGCGCGGATGCATCGGCGACGAGCAGCCGCACGCTGACGTCGTCGGCGTAGGCACCGGCAAACGTGACCGGTGTGGCGGTGGGTGCGGGCTCCTTGCGCGACACCCGGACGTGCACATTGACGAAGCGTGTGCCCCGCGGGAGCCGCAGTTCGCCGGTCGCCTCGCGCCACGAGGAGCGATCTCCGACCAGCCAAGGGCGCTGTGTCTTGTTGAACCCAAGTCGCTCCGTATCTTCCCAAGTCAACCAGTCGAGCCCGTGCAATCGGGTGGGATCGGCGTCAAAGGCTGAGATAGAAATGCCGACCGTAAAGGCTTCACCCGACTGCGGCGCCATCAGCCGGAACCACGCGGCCGCGTTCAACGTAGCGTTCCCGGTGTCGATCAACGCCTCGTAGCGGTGCAGGTCGATCACGCGCAACTGATCGCACGAATAGCTGAGCGCCGATTTTTCCCCTTCGAAATCCGACCGGAGGAACCGCAGCATCTTGGTCCCGCTGCGCGGCGCGATTCCTTGTTCCCCGGTGACGATGCGGGCGTGGTCGCCGCCCCACGCGCCCAGTTGATTGGGGACGCCCTTGACCTCTGGCTGAGACGCCGTCTCGAAACCGTCTTCCAGCAACGGAATTACCCGCGGCGGCAAGGCCGGGAGCCGCGGAAGCGCGTAGGCCCAAACCATCGATGCCCCAAACAGGCCGAAGGCGAGACCTGCGGCCGCAGCGGTCAGCGATCGCCACTGCAACCAGCGCGCACCGACGGTCCGCATCGGCACGACCGGATGGGCCGCTTCAGCCATAGCTCCGGCGTCGTGCGCGTTGGCCATGAGGTGCAGACCTTGGTCGAGGTCGTTGTGCAGATACCAAAGACGCCGCGCCGCCGGATCGGAGCGAAGCCGCTCCTGCAATTCCCGGTGCTCCGACTCGGTGAGAGTGCCTTCCGCGAGGCCGCCAAATAGCTGGAAGAGCCGTTTGTGATCTTCCACGTTCATGAGCTTTCCTCCTGGATCCTCTGCTGCAGGCAGACGGCGAGGAGGCGGCGGATGTGGTTCAACTTGTTGTAGAGAGTTTGCGGGGCACGTTTCAGCCGGGCGGCCAGCACCGCGACGCCGCCGTGTTTTTTATAGGCCGCGCGCAGCAGGTCGCGTTCGGTCGTGCCCAACTGCCCAACGCACAATTGCAGCGCAGCCAGTCGGCTCTGCTGGTGCGACAGGTCGTCCAGCCGCTCAGCGGAGAGGGTCGCCAACAAGTCGTCGTCAAACTGCAGAGGCGAGCGCGCCGTCAGCCGCTGAAAATTCTTCGCCTCGTAAAACGCGATCGTGCTCGCCCACGCCACAAAATCGGTGTCCGGTTCGAACGTGTCGAACTTCTGCCACATCAGGACGCTCGCCCGCTGCAATACGTCTTCGGCGTCGTGCCATCGACCCAGTAGCGACAGCAAGTAGCCGAGCAGCTTGCGGTGCGAGGCCGTGAGCAGGGCGACGAACTCCTCGTGGCGGTCGGACGCAGCCGGAAATGATGGGCGGGGTGGAACCATACACCCATGTATGTCAGGA
>JBILLY010000497.1:0-4267 GCA_044375835.1 Opitutaceae bacterium | reverse complement strand
GGCGGTGAACCGACCGCCCCAGGTCGCATGGGAAGGCTTGGCCATAAAGTCGGACAACAGACCCCCCGGCTTCGCACGGTGCAACGCGAAACATGAGAGTAACACCGCTGTTACGTTTGCCGGCATCCGCACAGTGGAAAACGCCCCGCGCTCGACCTGCCTCGCGGCGCATGCTTGCGACGTTTCCGCCTCGCCCCAAGCTTCCGCGGCATGAGTCGCCGTCCGCTCCGCCTCGCCCTCGCCGTCGTGCTCGGCGCGGCCGCGGCGGTCGCTCCGGTGTCCGGCCACGCGGGCACGGCGCCCGGCGCGGAGTCCACTCGCACTTGGCGGGCCTCCGACTACGCGCGCGTCGACGTCGCGCCGACCAAGACCTCGATCTACATCGGCACCGTGTCGATGACGATGCCGGCCTTCGTGCGCCACGAGGATCGCTACGAGTCCACCTACGTCGCGAAGGTGTTTCCCTACTTCTTCTACAACGAGCAGGGCACGCTCGCGATCGACCTGCCCGAGACCGCGCTCCGCCGCCTCGCCGCCGGCGAGACCGTCGAGTTTTCGGGCCGCGCCCACAACACCGCCCGCGAGGAACGCCGCGTCGAGGGCAAGGCCACACCCACCGACGCCCGCTCCGGCAAGCTCAAGGTGCGGGTCTTCGTCACCAAGCGGATCGAACTGATCTTCAACACCACCTACGTCTTCCCCGCCGTCCCCGCGCCCGCCGCCGGTGCGGGCGCGCCGCCGTCGCCGCCAACCCCGCCGGACGGCCCCGCGGTTCCGGTGCCGACCCCGGCGCGGACGCCCTGACCCGCCGCGCCGCCTCCGGCCCCCACCGGGCAATTCCGGCGTCGCCGCGCGCTCGCCGCGCCCACCGTGATCGACCGATCCGCCGCGTCGGCCCGGGTGCACTCGGCGTGCCGCCTCGCGGAAGCCACGCCCGCCCCGCCGCCGCGATGCGGCGCTCGCCTCTCCCGGCGCCGACGATTCCGCAGTATTTATTTGCCGGGTGGAATTGGCGGACCCACGCTGCCGATTCTTCGACCGATGCCGTTGCGAATTGTCCACTACAACGAGCCCGTTTTGCGCAAGAAGGGCGAAAAAATCACCGCCTTCAACGCGACGCTCGGGAAGCTGACCCGCGATATGATCGAGACCATGCACGCCGCCGCGGGCATCGGCCTCGCCGCCCAGCAGGTCGGGCTCGCGCTCCAACTCTGCGTGATCGATCTGCGCGACACCGAGGTCGACTACGATTGGGAACTCGACGGCGCGCACCCGCCCCTCGACCTCATCATGCCAATGGTGATCGCCAATCCCGCGATCTCCGTCGTGCCTCAGACTGCCGTCGAGTCCTACGAAGAGGGCTGCCTGTCATTCCCCAAGATCCGCGGCCAGATCGAGCGCCCCGACGAAATCGTGGTGAAATTCCAGGACGAGCACGGCACGCCGCACGTGCTCCATTGCAACGGTCTCTTCGCCCGCTGCATCCAGCACGAGACCGACCACCTCAACGGCATCCTCTTCATCGAGCGGATGAGCAAAACCGTCCGCACCAAAGTCGACGACGCCGTCAAGACTCTCGCCAAGGAAACCAAGGCCGCGGCCGCCAAATGATTTTCCCATGACCCAAGTCCAGAAAGCAGACGGCATGAACTATGCCCCGCAGGGCAAACCCAGCCCCGTGGTCAAAGCCGGCGAATTCGTCTTCGCCGCCGCGCACCTCGATCACGGCCACATCTACGGCCAGTGCAACGGCCTCCTCGAGGCCGGCGCCGAACTCAAATGGGTCTACGATCCCGATCCTAAGAAAGTCGAAGCCTTCGTGGCCAAGTATCCCCAGGCCAAGGTCGCCCGCGCCCTCGACGAAATCCTCGCCGACGGCGCCGTCCGTCTCGTCACCGCCGCCGCCGTCCCCTGCGATCGCGGCCCCATCGGTTGCCGCGTGATGGAGGCGGGCAAAGACTACTTCACCGACAAGACGCCCTTCACCTCGCTCGCCCAGCTCGACGCCGCCAAAGCCGTCGTCGCCCGCACCGGCCGCAAATACATGGTGTATTTCTCGGAGCGCCTCCACGTGGAGTCCGCCATGTATGCCACCGACCTCGTCGCCGGCGGCGCCATCGGCAAAGTCATCCAGGTCATCGGCCTCGGGCCGCATCGCCTTGGCAAGGCCAACCGCCCCGCGTGGTTCTTCGAGAAATCCAAATATGGCGGCATCCTCTGCGACATCGGCAGCCACCAGTTCGAGCAATACCTCACCTACTCCGGCGCGACCGACGCCACCGTCACCCAGGCCGCGGTCGGCAACTTCGCCAACGCCGACAAACCCGAACTCGAGGACTTCGGCGAAGCCTCGCTCCTCGGCGACAACGGGACCTCCAACTACATCCGCGTCGACTGGTTCAACCCCGCCGGCCTCAGCACCTGGGGCGACGGCCGCACCGTGATCCTCGGCACCAAGGGCTACATCGAGCTGCGCAAATACGTCGACGTCGGCCGCGACAAACAGGGCGAGAACGTCTACATCGTCGACGACGCCGGCGAGCGCTATCTCAACGTCACCGGCCAGGTCGGCTTCCGTTTCTTCGGCCAGTTCATTCTCGATTGCCTCAACCGCACCGAGAACGCCATGACCCAGGCCCACGCCTTCAAGGCCGCCGAACTCTGCCTCCGCGCCCAACTCGCCGCGCGCAAGATCGCCTGACGCGGGACTGCAGGGACCAGAGGACCAGCGACCAAAAGACCACCGGACCGCGGCACCGCGCCCCGAGGCTGGAGCCGGCCACGAGGGATCCCTTCGTCCCTTGGTCCCTTAGTCCTTTGGTCCCTTGGACCTTTGCCCCCCCACCCCGCCTCCCATGAGCATCGCGACCCGCACCGGCGACGACGGCACGACCAGCCTGCTCTACGGTCAGCGCGTGCCGAAAAATCACCCGCAGATCGAGGCGGTCGGCGCGTTCGACGAACTCAACGTCTCCCTCGGCGCCGTAAAACCGCACCTCGCACCGACCGCCGCGCGCGACGCCGCGGTGCTTGCGCTCCTCCTCGCGGTGCAGAAAAACCTCGTCGCGCTCATGGGCGAACTCGCCTGCGCCGAAAGCGACGCTGCCCGCTACGCCGCGTCGAAGTTTGAAAAGCTCGCCGCGTCCGACGTCGCCCGCCTCGACACCGAACTCGCCGCCCTCGAGGCCCGCGGCCTCCGTTTCGACGGCTGGGCCACGCCGGGCGCCAACGCCCGCGCCGCCGCCTTCGACCTCGCGCGCGTCGCCGCGCGCCGCGCCGAGCGGCGGCTCTGCGACTTGCCCGACCACGGCCGCACCGTGCGTCCCGACCTGCGCCGCTTCGTCAACCGCCTCTCCGACCTCCTCTGGCTGCTCGCCCGCGAAGCCGAGCAATGACCGGGCCCGGCCCGGCCGCGAGCGGCTAGCCCGGCACGCGTGACGTCACGTGACGCGACGCGCGCTTGTCACGCCGCGCGAATCCCGCAGTGTCCGCCGCCATGCCACTCGCTCTCGGTCTCTGCCTTCTCGCCGCCGCCTGGCGCATCGTCGCCGCGCACGAGCCCGCGCTCGTCAATTTCGCGCCGCTGATGGCCCTCACGTTCTGCGGCGCGGTTTATTTTTCCGACCGGCGCCTGTGGCTGGTGCCGTTTGCCGCGCTGCTGGCCAGCGATCTCTATCTGGATTGGCACTACGCCGCGACCTTCGGCGAGACCTGGACTTGGTCGAGCGCCGCCGTGCGCGCCTGCTGTTTCGCCTTCGCCCTGCCGATCGGCCGGCTCGTGGCTGCGCGCAAGACCTGGCCCGCGCTCGCCGGCGGATCGCTCGCCGCCTCATTCCTGTTCTACCTAGCGACCAACACGGATGCCTTCGTCCGCGATCCCGCCTACGCCAAGACTTTCGCCGGCTGGCTGCAGGCACTCACCGTCGGCCGCCCCGAGTTCCCGCCCACGATCTATTTCTTCCGCAACACCCTCGTCAGCGATCTGCTCTTCACCGGACTCTTCGCCGTGACGATGGAGGCCGCCGCCCGTCGCTCCGGCCGGGAGAATCTCCTCGCGCCGCGCGCCCGCGCCTGAACGCCTGGCGGATCATACCGCCGCCGTCGCACCGCCATCCCGCGCGCTCCCGCGTTTGAGCAAAATCCGCCGTGGCCGGCGGATTCCGCGCGGGGCACCTCCGGCTATCCGCCGCGTGCGCCGACTTGCCCGGCCGGAGCGATGCGAGGCCCGCCGCCCTACAGCAAATCCGCGGCGAGTTCGGCCAGTTTC
>JBILLY010000496.1:0-4268 GCA_044375835.1 Opitutaceae bacterium | reverse complement strand
CCCGCCCTCCCGGCCCGCCTCCGGCCCGAGTTCCACGAGTTCGTCCGCCAGCCGCATCGTGTCCTCGTCGTGCTCCACCACGAGCACGGTGTTACCGCGGTCCCGCAGCGCCACCAGCGTGTCGAGAAGCTTCTGGTTGTCGTGCGGGTGCAGCCCGATGCTCGGTTCGTCGAGCACGTAGATCACTCCGACGAGACCCATGCCGAGCTGCGTCGCGAGCCGCACGCGCTGCGCCTCGCCGCCCGACAGCGTGCCGTAGTCGCGCTCCAGCGTCAGGTAGCCGAGCCCCGTTTCCAAAAGAAAGTGCAGCCGCTGCTCGACGCCCGTCACCACCTCGCGCAGTGCCGGATCCGCCCCGTGCCGCGCCACGAGCGCCCGCGCGAAGGCCTGCGCCTGCGCCACGTCGAGCGCCATGAATTCGGGAAACGTGAGCTGCGCCGCGCCGGCCGAGGGCGGGGAGCTGAGCGCCGGGAGTCCGGCGTCGGCCGCCTTCCGGCCTCCGGTGCCTCGCTCTGGACTCTGGACTCTCAGCTCCGAGCCCGTCCGCGATGGCTCCGGCCCCACGCCTCGCGCCGCATCCCCGGTTACCGATGACTCCACCCGCACCGCCCCGCTGCGCGCGTTGAGCCGGGTGCCCCGGCACTCCGGGCACGGCCCGCTCACCATGAACGTCGTCAGCCGCGCCTGGAAGCCTTCGCTGTCCGTGTGCCGGAAACTCTCCTCGAGATCCGCGATCACGCCCGCAAAGGGCATCGCCTTCGCCTCGCGCATGCGCCGCAGCTTGAACGCGAACTGCCGCTCCCCCGCGCCGAACAAAATCGCCCGCCGCGTCTCCTCCGGCAGGTCTTTCCACGGCGTCTCCGGATCAAAGGGCAGCTGCTCCGCCAGCTGCTTCAGCAGCGCGTTGTGTTTGATGATGAGATTTTTTCCGCCGATCCGCCACGGCTTGAGCGCGCCTTCGCGCACGCTCTTGTCCGGATCGGGCACGACGAGCTCGGGCACGAAGCGCAGCTTCCGCCCGATGCCGTCGCAGGTCGGGCAGGCCCCGTCGCGGTGCGAAAACGAAAAGTGCCGCGGCGTCAGTTTCTCAAAGACGTCCCCGCAGACTTCGCAGGCCAGCGACTGGCTCAGCCCTAGCTCCCGCCACGGTGCCTCCGCGTTTTTCTGCGCGAGCACGACGACCCGGTCTTTCCCCTCGCGAAACGCCAGCTCCAGCGAATCCGCCAGCCGGCTCCGCTGGTCCGCCGACGCCACCAGCCGGTCCACCACGAGTTCGACCGCGATCTCCTTCGTCCCGAGCCCCGCCGGCACCGCGTTGGGGTCGTCGAGGTTCTTGATCTCGCCGTTCAGCCGCACGCGCTGGAAGCCCCGCTGCCGCAGCCGCGGCAATTCGTCGCGCAGCACGCTCGGCTTCGCCTTCAGCACCGGCGCCAGCAGCATCACCCGCTCGCCCGCGCACTCCGCCAGCACGCGCGCGACATTGTCGTCCAGCGAGCGCTGCACCACGCGGCCGCCGTCCTTCGGGCACACCTGCTGCCCCAGCAACGACCACAACAACTGCACGTAGTCCGCGATCTCCGTCGCCGTCGCCACCGTCGTGCGCGGCCCGCCCGTGCCCGTGCGCTGCTCGATCGCCAGCACCGGCGACAGCCCGTGGATGAAGTCCACGTCCGGCCGCTTCAGTTGGTCGAGCACCGCCCGCGCCGAGGTGCTCAGCGACTCGATGTATTTGCGGTAGCCCTCGGCGTAGATCGTGTCGAAGGCCAGCGACGACTTCCCCGAGCCGCTCGGCCCCGTGATCACCGTCAGTTTCCCGCGCGGCAGCCGCACCTCGAGATTCTTCAGGTTGTGCTCGCGTGCCCCTTTGACGTGGATGTGCGTGACCGGCTCCATGGGGAGAGCCGGGCACGGTTGCGCAAATACCCCGCACGTCAAAGCCCGACCGCACCCGGCGGGGAGTAATCTTCACCCGTTTGGCCCTATCTTCTCACTTGCCCCGTCCCGGTGCTGCCCGTTTTTTCCCGGATCGACCGGACCCGCGACGCGACCGCCCCCCGTTCCAGCCCCGCGCGCCGGGGTCCTCGTCCAAAACCCTTATGCAACTCCTCCCGTCCGCCCGGGTCCGCCCGGGCTTTGTCCGCACCGTGCGTCTCGGCCTCGGCCTCGCCGTCCTCGCGCCCGCCGCCCTGGCCGTGCCGTTCTCCTCCGGCGAACTCAAAGGCAGCTTCGACTCCACGCTCTCCTTCGGTGGCCTCTACCGTCTGAAGGACTCGTCCAATCTCTACTACGGCACCACCGCCTCGCTCGGCGGTGTCCCCGGTCTGCAGAACTCCGTCAACACCGACGACGGCAACCTCAACTACGGCAAGGGTTGGGTTTCCCAGGTCCTCAAGGGCAACCACGACCTCGAACTCAAATACCGCAACTTCGGCGCCCTCGTCCGCGGCTACTGGTTCAAGGACTTCAAGGCCGACGAGACCCGCCGCACCCCGCTCTCCGACCAAGCCAAAGACCGCGTCGTCAGCGGCGGCGAACTGCTCGACATGTTCGCCCGCGCCGAATTCGACCTCGCCGGCGGCATCCCCTTCGACCTCCGCATCGGCCGCCAGGTGCTCAGCCTCGGCGAAAGCACGTTCATCCCGAACGGCATCAACGTGGTGAACTCGGCCGATCTCTCGAAGCTCCGCGTCCCGGGCTCGGAGCTCAAGGAGGCCCTCCTGCCGGTCAACATGATCAAGGCGTCCATCGGCGTGGCCGCCAACGTGACGGTCGAACCGTTCTGGCTCCTCGAGTTTCGCCGCAACGAACTCGAGCCCGCCGGCACCTATTTCTCGACCAACGATTTCGCCACCCGCGGCGGCCGCACCGTCTGGCTCGGCTTCGGCTCCGTCGCCGACCAGGGCAGCACCCTCGGCGGCATCTCCCGCGAAAACGACCGCGACGCCGGCAACTACAACCAATACGGCCTCGCCACCCGCATCCTCGCGCCCTCCCTCAACAACACCGAGTTCGGCCTCTACTACGCCCGCTACAACAGCCGCTCCCCCGTCATCAGCGCGCGAACCCCGCTCGGCCCGATCAACACCGACCTCACCGGCCCCCTCACCGCCGCCTTCATCCGCGGCGGCGTGCCCGCCGCCGCCGCCGGCCCGCAGGCCGCCGCGATCTTCCAGCTCATCGTCCGCTCGCAGCTCGCGCCCGCGTCCCTGACCCCGCTCGAGCTCGGCACGTTGCAGAGCGCCCCCGTGCAGGCCGCCATCGCCGGCGCCCGCCAGATCGCCCTCCTCACCGCCGCCAACTCCGGCCGCTACTTCACCGAATACGTCGAGGGCCTCAACCTCTTCGGCGCCTCCTTCAACACCTCCATCGGCAAGACCGGCATCTCCTGGCAGGGCGAAGTCTCCCTCAAGCAGGACGTCCCCCTCCAGGTAGACGACGTCGAGCTCCTCTTCGCCACCCTCAGCTCCCTCGCGCCGAATTTCGGCCAGGCCAACCAGCTCGGCTCCTACCTCGGCCAATACAACCGCGAGATCTCCGGCTACCGCCGCCACAAGGTTTGGACCGCCCAGAGCACCGTCACCAAGGTCTTCGGCCCCGTCCTCGGCTCCCAGCAGTTCACCCTTCTCGGCGAAGTCGGCGGCGTCTGGGCCAATCTCCCGTCGAAGAGCACGCTCCGTTACGACGGCCCCGCCACCTTCTCGTCGTCCTCCGCCGCCGCGATGACGCTCGCCGGCTCGCCCACCATCCCGGCCACGCCCGAGAGCGCCTTCGCCGACGACTTCTCCTGGGGCTACCAGCTCCTCGGCCGTCTCGATTACAACAACATCTTCCCCAACGTGAACATGCAGCCCTCGCTTGCGCTCACCCACGACGTCAGCGGCAACACCCCGCTCCCCCTCGGCAACTACATCCGCGGCCGCAAGAGCGTGAACGTCGCCGTCGAATTCAACTACCGCAACGCCTGGTCCCTCGAGTTCCGCTACGTGAACTTCTTCGGCGCCGGCCGCTACAACCTCTTCGGCGACCGCGACTACTTCGCCACCACCGTCAAATACTCCTTCTGACGCGGCCCCGCCGTCCACCCCGCCGGCCCCGTTCCCCCGTCCTGCTTCATTCCATGAACTTCCTTTCCCTCCGCTTCTCCCCCGGCCGCGCCCTCGCCGCGCTGCCGTTTGCCGCCACGCTGTTCGCCGCCGACGCGTCCCGCCTCGGTCAGGATCTCACGCCGCTTGGCGCCGAAAAAGCCGGCAACGCCGCCGGCACCATCC
>JBILLY010000495.1:0-4277 GCA_044375835.1 Opitutaceae bacterium | reverse complement strand
GCGGCGGACCCAGCCCGGGTTGGGGACCTCGACGGTCATCTTGCCGGTCTTGAGGTTCATGAGGCAGACGTCGGGGCCCTGGGCGCCGGAGAGGTTGCCGAGGACGAGCAGGTGGCGGGGATCTTTGGGCAGGCGGGCGAGCCAGCCGCGGAATTCCTGGTTGGCGGCGTTTTCGGAGCCGGCTTCGCGGGCGCCGCCGACGAGGAGCACGGGGTCGGTGCCGTCGCGGTTGATGGCGTAAACGGCGGCGCCTTCCTGGCCGTCGGTGTCCTTGAGGAAGACGAGGCGATCGTTGCCGGCCCAGAGGAGGCCGCCGACATCGTTGTCTTTGAAAGTGGTGAGGAGGTTCTTGGTCTTCTTCTGGAGATCGATCACCGCGAGGTTCATGCGGCGCTCGTAGGGCACGAGGCAGGCGATGCGCTGGCCGTCGGGAGAGAAAGCGAGCTGGGCGATGTTGGATTTCTTGAAGAAGGTGGCGACGGGGAGTTCCGGCGGCGGGGCGGCGTGGAGACGAGTCGCGACGAGGAGAGCGAGCAGACCGAGGCGGGCGAGCGGGCGGAGCATGGCGGGAAGGCGGAGGGGGCGGTTGGAAAAGAAACGCGCGCTCCCCGGAACGGAGGAGCGCGCGGGGCGATTCAGCGCACGGCGGAGCGGGGTCGATCAGAATTCGCGGCGGGCGCGGAGGAAGCCGGAGATGCCGAGGGCGCCGGCGCCGTAGACGCGGTCGTCGAAGCCGAGAGCGCGGTGGCCCATGGCGGGCGGACGGGCGTCGAAGACGTTGGTGACGCCGAGGGTGAGCGAGGTCTTCTTGAAGCCGCGGTAGCTGACCGAGGGGTTCACGAGGGCGAAGACGTTTTCGCCCCAGCCGGCGGCGGTCCAGTTGTCGTTGAAGTATTTGCCGACGACATCGGCGGTGACGCGGGCGCTCCAGTCTTTGTAGCTCCAGGAGAGGCCGTAGTTGTAGCGCCACTCGATGTCGAACGCGAGGCCGGTGTTGTTGAAGAAGCCGGCGCCGGTGCCGGCGTCGGAGCCCTTCTTGATCACCTGGCTGGCGATGGCGTCGAAGGTGAAGCTGCCGAAGCGGGTGTTGCGGAGACCGTAGCGGAAACCGTAGTCCATGCCGCGGTAGAGCTGGAGGCCGAGGTTGTTGGAGATGGCGGCGATGCGGGTGATGCGGCCCGGGGTGCCGTCGGCCGCGGGGGCTTCGCGGGTGATGGCATTGGGGAAGAGGCGGCGGCCTTCGGAAGAGAGGAGGTAGGTCGCGCTGAGGGAGTTGATCACGTTGGTGATCTGCACGTCGAAGAAATCGATGCTGAAGCTGAGGCCTTTGACGGCGGGCACCTCGAAGACGGCGCCGGAATACTGGACCTTGCCCTCTTCGGCCTTGAGCGCGGGATTGCCGCCGACGGTCGAGGGGAGTTGGCGCGCGGCGTCCAGGGGGCGCAGCGGGTCGAGCAGGCTGGCGGTGGTGACGGCGTTGGACTGCGGGGCGTAGAGCTGGCCGAGGTCGGGGGCCTTGAACGATTCGGAGTAGGAGCCGCGGAGGACGACGTTGAGGAGGCGCGTGGACGGGAGGCGGAGCTTGGCGGCGACCTTGGGTTTGGTGGTGTTGCCGAAGTCGCTGTAGCGCTCGTGGCGGGCGGCGAACTGGAAATCGAGCCACTTCTGGACGGGGGCGGTGAGCTCGATGTGGGCGGAGTGGATGTCGCGGTCGCCCTTGAACGGGGTGGTGGCGGTGAAGCCGATGAAGTTGCTGGGCTCGGGATTGGAGCGGAGGTTGTCGTGGCGGTATTCGTAACCGGCGGCGAGGCCGAGCTCGCCGGCGCCGCGCCACGGGAGCTGGTAGAAGGTGCCGTTGACGGTGGCGTCGTAGCTGAGGCTGTTGACCTTGCCGTCGAGGCCGCGGGAGCGGGTGTAGAGGCCGCGCTCAAGGTTGGGGTTGTCGGAGGGGCCGAAGGGGTTCCACGCGGTGGCGCGGGTGGTGCCGTTGAGGGCGGCCTGGAGATCGGCGGCGGCGATGAGGTCGGTGTCGCGCGTGGTCTCGTTCTGGCCGTAGCTGACGGCGGTTTCCCAATTCCAGACGCGGAGCACGGTGCCGCGGAGGCCGGCGACGCCGGAGAAGGTGGTGCTGGTGACCTCGCGCTTGGGCAGGTAGCGGCCGCGGAAGGTGTAGGGGAAGGTGGTCGCGGTGTTGGTGAGCGAGAGGCCGGTGGGGTTGTAGGGGTTGCTGGCGGGGAGGGTGATGCCGGCGAGGGAGTTGGTGAAGCCGTAGGGCTGGAGCTCGTAGTGGGTGAGGCTGCGGCTGTAGAGGAAGTTGGCGAAGGCGCTGGTCCGCGGCGTGAGGCGGCGGATGAAGCTGGCGTAGGCGCCGCCGCTCTCGCTGGAGGGGTAGAGCTGGGTGACGTTGGCGAAGTCCTGGCGGTTCTCGTTGCCGAAGACCGCGGTCGAGGTGCCGACGTAGCGGAAGCTGGCCTTGGTGGGATTGGCGACGCCGTCGGGGCCCTGCACGATGTAGAAGCCGCCGGCGGTGCCGAGGCCCGAGGCGACGGCTTGGGCGGCGCTGAGGTTGAGGTAGGTGGGGTGGTAGATGGTGCTGTTCATGTTCAGCCCCTTCTGCCCGAGGTGACGGTAGTCGGTGGTGGTGACGCCGTAGTCCTTGATGAAACTCGAATTCCGGTCCTGCAGGGTGATGCCGCCGGTGATTTCCCAGCCGTCCTTGGAGAGGCCGGTGAAGATGCTGACGGTGCGGCGCAGGGTGTCGTGCTTGAGGGTGTTGGAAAGCGTGATGTCGATCGAGGAGCCCTCGTAGTTCTTCTTCAGAATCATGTTGAACACACCCGTGATGGCATCGGAGCCGTAGATGGCGGAGGCGCCGTCCTTGAGGTATTCGATGCGCTGGATCGCGGAGGCCGGGATGCTGTTGAAATTGAAGATCGTCTGGGCGGTGCCGCTGGCGCTGTTGGTGAGCGCGTAGGGGACGGCGCGGCGGCCGTTGACGAGGGTGAGGACGCGGTTGGAGCCGAGGCCGCGGGGATTGATGGTGGCGGCGCCGGTGACGAAGCTGCCGGTGGTGAACTCGGAGACGCCGGTGGAGTTGTTGTAGGGCAGGCTCTGCATGAACTCGCCGAGGGTGGTGTAGCCCTTTTCCTCGATGGTGGCGGCGGTGAAGGTGACGACGGGCGAGGGAGTCTCGGCATCGATGCGGCGGATGCGCGAGCCGGTGACCTCGTAGGCCTCGAGCAGCTGGACGGGGGCATCCTTCTTGGGCTCGGAGGCGGCGGGTGTTTGCGCGGTGGCGCGGAAGCCCGGGGTGAGGGCGAGGAAGCCGGCGGCGATGACGGCGGATGGTGTCAGGCGGTAGGACATAGTCGTGGTGTGCAGGTGTCAGGTCGGGCCCGGCGGGCGGGCGCGATCAGACGAGAGCGGGGGCAGCCGCGCCTGTTGGCAAAAAAAATGCGACGAACGGCGATCCGCGGGGAAGGCCGGTGGCGGACGAGGCCGGGCCCGAGCGGCGTGAAGCGGCGGGACATCCCGCGGCTGCGCAGCGGGCGTCGAAATACGTGCGTCATTCCGAGCACCGCGAAAAATCCGGCGGGAGAACCGCCGGCATCGTGGAGGAGCGAAGATCCCCTTGGAATCTTCGCTGCGCTCAGAATGACAATCCTCGGGGGCTTTTTGGACGCCCGCTCAGAACGAGCGGCGCACGCTGACGTAGCCGAAGCGGCCGCCGGGGCGACCGATGAGGCCCTGATTGTAGCCGACGTTGGTGTTGTCGAGGGGCGGGTCGCGGTCGAGGATGTTGTCGAGGCCGAGCGTGACGCGCGTGTCGCCGAGTTTGGAGGTTTTGGCGAAGGCGTGGCTGACGGAGCCCGAGAAGATGTAGTAGCGGCCGACCTCCCAGCCGTCGCGGCGCAGGTCGCGGTAGCGGTGGATGTAGTTCATGTTGAGGTTGGCGGCCCAGCTGCGGCGCTGCCACGCGACGGAAGACTGGGCGCGGTAGCGCGGGAGGCTGCGGCCGACGCTGCTGACGACGGGATCATTCTGGAAGCGGCGCGACGCGTAGAAGCCCATGTAGGTCCAGTTGCTGGTGACGTTGAACTGGCCGAATTCGCGGGTGCGGACGCGGTAGCGCAGGCCGTAGTCGTAGTAGCGGACGAGCTGCTGCGAGAGGTTGACGGCGGAGTCGGTGATGAAGCGGATGCGGCCGGGGACGGTGACGTATTCGCCGGGGCGGACGGGGCGGGTGAGGCCGCCGGCGCCGGCGAGCACCTTGATGA
>JBILLY010000494.1:0-4311 GCA_044375835.1 Opitutaceae bacterium | reverse complement strand
CGCCGTCCGCGCGCGGCCGAGTCGCGGCATGTTCGCGCAGGTTCCGGGGCAGGGGAGGGCGGCATCAGGGCGGCGAGCGTGCGTTACTCTGACGCGCGAAACACATGGAACTTCATTGCCCGCGTCGCATAGTCGCTCGCCTCGCCCCGTCGCCCCGTCGCCTTGACACCCCTGCCCGCGCTCCTGCGCGGTCCGCCCCCCAACCCCGCTTGCCGATGCTCCTGTCGTCCCCCCGTTTTCCCGCCGTCGCCCCGCGCCGCTCCGGCTTCGCCCTGCGCCCCGCGTTCCTGGCGGCGGGCGCCGCCGCGCTTCTCGGCCTCGCCGCCCGCGCCCAGGTGGCACCCGCCGCCGCACCCACCGCTCGCTCCGCCGCGACCGATGCCCCGCCCGTCACGTTGTCGCCGTTCACCGTCAGCACGGAGA
Organism: Opitutaceae bacterium; assembly: GCA_044375835.1. Taxonomy (GTDB): domain Bacteria; phylum Verrucomicrobiota; class Verrucomicrobiia; order Opitutales; family Opitutaceae; genus ER46. The sequence goes on along the minus strand of JBILLY010000494.1, from coordinate 3,888 downwards.
AGGACGTCGGCTTCGTCGCCACCAGCTCGCTCGCGGGCGGCCGCCTCGCCACCGATCTCGCCGACACGCCCGCCGCCTACTCGGTCATCACCCGCGAGTTCATCGACGCCCTCAACCTCGTCGACCTCGCCCAGGCCATCGAGTGGACGGTGAACACCAACGCCAACAACGACAACGGCGCCAACCTCACCTTCGCCTCGCCCACCACCTACACCACGCGCGGCGTCAGCGCCTCCACCCCGCAGCGCAACTTCTTCCCGTTCTACCTCAACTTCGACAGCTACAACCTCGAGCGCTACGACTTCTCCCGCGGCCCCAACTCCGTCCTCTTCGGCAACGGCAACATCGGCGGCTCCGCCAACGTCGTCACCAAGCAGGCCCGCTACGGCCGCGCCACCCGCGAGCTCCGCGCCCAGATCGGCTCCTGGGACACCTACCGCACCACCTTCGACGTCAACCAGCCGCTCGGGCCCGACGCCGCCGTCCGCGCCAACGCCGTCTGGCAGGATGGCCGCGGCTGGCGCACCCGCGACTACGCCAAGGTCAAGGGCGCCGCCCTCACCGGCTCGCTCCGCCTCGGGCGCAACACCGAGATCCGGCTCGAGGGCGAATACGGGGAGAACAGCCGCATGGCCGGCTTCACCAACATCAACGACAGCTTCGCCGGCTGGGACGGCGTCTCCGTCTTCGACGCCCCGCTCACCGCCACGCCCGCCAACAACAACGCCCGCGGCGTCACCCGCAACGCCGCCGCCGGCTACTTCGTCTGGGCGCCCGCCTCCGGCATCGACGCCGTGATGAACTACCAGAACACCGCGCTCACCCTCGCCGCCGGCGCCAACACCCAGGTGCCCGTCGCCGGCAAATTCTACGCCGGCACCACCGTCAACGCCGCCAACGCCGACCTGCTCAATTCCCTCAACCTCCCCGCCGACCGCTTCGCCAACGCGATCCGCGGCTCCCAGTTCCGCCTCCCGTCGCGCGCCTTCTCGCCGTCCTTCGACGCCCCCGTCTTCTGGCAGCGCTACCACGACGTCGCACTCTACCTGAACCACACCTTCGGCCGCTCGCTCTTCTTCGAACTCGCCCTCGACAAGAACAACAGCTTCCGCGCCGCCGAGATCACGCTCAACCGCGGCCTCGTCACCACGCTCATCGACATCAACCGCAACCTCCCCGACGGCCGCCCCAATCCCAACTTTCTCCAGCCCTACAGCGAGGCCGTGCGCCACCAGAACCCGCGCGGCAGCGACGCCGAGAATCTCCGCGGCGCGCTCGCCTACGTGAAGTCCACGCGTTTCGGCGAGTTCAAGTTCAACACCCTCTTCGGCACCAACCGCCAGGAGAACCTCGGCCGCCTCACGCTCCTCGGCGTCCGCATCGATCCCGATCCCCGCCGCTGGTCCCTCACCGATCTCATCCGCTACCGCTACTACTGGAACCAGGCCTCCCGCCCGCTCCCGCAGCTTGGGCAGGTGCAGCTCATCGACCCCGTCACGCGCACCACCCGCCAGGTCACGCCCTTCTACACGCACGACACCTCGCGCCCCGAGGTGAACTCGAATTCGAAATCCACCTACAACTACGCCCTGCTCGCCGCCAACGCCCAGCTCTTCAAACGCCGCCTCATCCTCCTCGGCGCCGTCCGCTTCGACGACTACACCAACAAGGTCACCTACAACTCCTTCATCCGCGACTACCCCGCCGACTGGGACGGCGTCACGCTCGTCTTCAAGCCCGACGCCCCCGGCGACTACCGCGCGCTCACCTTCACGCCCAAGGATGCGCAGGGCCGCCCCACCGGTCCCGCCACCGTCGCCGAGCGCCGCCCGCGCGACGCCGCCGGCAACCGCCTCCCGCAATACGCCGCCGACCGCTTCCAGGACGACTACTCGCCGCCGCCGATTGAGGGCCGCAAGACCACCTTCTCCGCCGGCAGCGTCTGGCACCTCCGCTCGTGGCTCAGCCTCTACGGCAACTTCGCGCAGACCTACAATCTCCCCTCCGTCACGCCCACCCTCAACGGCTCGCCGCTCCCCGCCACCGTCTCCGAGGGCATCGACGCCGGCATCCGCCTCGCGCTCCTCGACCAGCGGCTCCGCCTCAGCCTCAACCGCTACTTCTCCCGGGAAGACAACCAGCCCTCCGGCGCGCCCGCCAACGCCGGCGGCGCCATCAACGCCATCGTCAACGCCAACGCCGTCGGCGATTTCTCCGCCGACGGCCGCAACATCCGCGGCGTCCAGTCGCTGCCCTCCGTCTTCACGGATCGCCGCCAGCAGAAGGCCAACGGCTGGGAATTCGAGGCCGTCGCCAACCTCAGCAAATCCTGGCGCCTCTCCGCCAACTTCGCCGTCGCCCGCGCCTTCTCCACCAACGCCGGCGTCGAGACCGCCGGCTTCATCGACCAGAATCTCACCGTGCTCCGCCAGATCGTCGTCGACGCCGGCGGCGCCATCGACGGCGCGGGCGTCGCCACCGTGAACCAATCGATTCCCGTGAACGAGCGCTCGCCCGACGTGAACAGCGCCGTCGCCAACTGGAACACGCTCCTCGCCGCCCGCGCCGGCATCGTCTCCGGCACCGTGACCAGCCAGGACACGAAGTCCGCCAACCTATTCACCGACTACACGCTCGGCACCGGCCGCCTCAAGGGCCTCCGCCTCGGCGCCGGCGCCCGTTACCGCGGCCGCACCGTCATCGGTAACCGCGGCGCCGATACGATCGTGAATCCCGCCAACCCCGCCGCCGCCGTCGACGACCCGCGCGTCGACGCCTTCACGCCCGTCTACGCCCCGGGTTACTGGCTCGCCACCGCCACCCTCGGCTACAACTGGGTCGTCACGAAGAGATACCAGGTCCGCTTCAACCTCAGCATCGATAACCTGCTCGACGACGACAAAGTCCGCTACACGAGCACGATTCTCCGCCCGCCCGGCGGCGACGTCACCAACCCGTCCCGCGTCACCACCTTCAACAACTACTGGTATCAGGCGCCGCGCAGCTACACGCTGTCCGCGACGTTGCCCTTCTGAGGCCCGCGCCTCCCGCCGTCGTCCCCCATCCCGATGTCCCGCCGTCGTCTCGTGTCGCTTCTCCTGCTCTCCGGCCTCGCGCGCCTCGTCGGCGCCGAACCCACCAACGCCGCCGAGGCGGCCGCCCGCGAAGCCGCCGCCCAAAAGGCCGCGGAGGCCGCGCGCATCGACGCGCTCTACCAGGCGAAAAAAGCCACGCTCTCGCCCGAGCGCCAGGCTTGGGAAACCGTGCTCGAGCAGAACCTCGGCCACGGGTTCTACCTGCCGATCCACAAACGCGACTTCGTCCGCGGCACGTCGACCGCCTGGGACTTCGTCGCCGACGACCCGCGCCTCCCGCGCGTGCTGCTCATCGGTGATTCCGTGTCCCGCGGCTACACCTTGCCCGTGCGCGCCGCGCTTGCCGGCCGCGCCAACGTCCACCGCGCCCCGGAAAACTGCGGACCCACCGCCAACGGCCTGAAGAAACTCGATGTCTGGCTCGGCGCCGGCCGCTGGGATGCGATCGTCTTCAACTTCGGCATCCACGACCGCGCCACGCCGCTCGCCGACTACACCGCGCGCCTCGAACAGCTCGTCGCCCGCCTGCAGGCCACCGGCGCGCGCCTTGTCTGGGCCAGCACCACGCCGATCCCCGACGATCCCGCGAAGAAACAGCGCGCCGCGTCGATCATGGAGCGCAACGTCGCCGCCGCCGCCGTCATGGCCCGCCACGGCATTCCCGTCGCCGATCTCTTCGCCGCGATCACGCCGCGCCTCGCCGAGCTGCAGAACCCCGCCGACGTGCATTTCAACGCCGCCGGCTACGCTTTCCTCGGCCGCGAAGTCGCCGCCACCGTCACCGCCCGCCTCG
>JBILLY010000493.1:0-4313 GCA_044375835.1 Opitutaceae bacterium | reverse complement strand
TACCGCCGTGTCATCGAGAACGCCGGCGGTATCCCTGTCCTCGTCCGCGGCGGTGCGAAAGCCTCCGAATCCGAAATCCTCGCCCGCACAGCCGGCCTCCTTGCTCAGGGCGCCGCCGGCATCGTCTATGGCCGAAATATCATCCAACACCCGTCGCCCGCGAAGATCACCCGTGCCCTCATGGCGGTCGTGCATGATGGCGCCTCGCCTGAAGCCGCCATCAAATTCCTCGCATGAGCGCCGTGTCTCTTCCCGTCGTCCGCGTCGGCGTCATCGGTGCCGGCCTCATGGGTCGCGAGGTCGCGAGCGCCTTCGGCCGCTGGTTTACCCTCCTGGATTGCCCCGTGCGTGCCGAACTCGTCGCTGTGTGTGACGTCAGCGCCACCGCCCTCGACTGGTTTCGCGCCGTTCCCGGCGTTCGCCACTTCGAGACGGACCACCGCGCCCTGCTCGCGCACGCCGACCTCGACGTCATCTACGCCGCCGTCCCGCACCACCTCCACGAGGCGATCTACCTCGATGTTCTCCGCGCCGGCAAAGACCTCTTCGCCGAAAAACCCTTTGGCCTCGATCTCGCCGCCGCCCGCCGTGTGCGCGCTGAAGCCGCCCACCTTGGCCGCTTCGTGCGTGTGTCGTCGGAGTTTCCGTTTCTCCCCGGCGCCCAGCGAGCCATCGCCGTCGCCCGTTCCGGCATGTTGGGGCGCGTGCTCGGAGCCCGCAGCTCGTTCCTCCACTCAACGGATCTCGATCCTCACAAACCCGCAAACTGGAAACGCCAGTCCCGCTTCTGTGGCGAGGCCGGCGTCATGAACGACCTCGGCCTCCACGTGGCCCACCTCCCACTTCGTCTCGGCTGGCGCATCCACTCCATCTTCGCCCAACTCCAGCGCATCTATCCAGAGCGCCCCGACGGCAAGGGCGGCCTTACCGCCTGCGACACATGGGACAATGCCACGCTTCACTGCCGTGCCGACATCGCCGGCCAGTCCGCTCCACTTACGCTCGAAATGAGGCGCCTCGCCCCCGGCGAGACCAACTCCTGGAGCTTCGAACTCCTCGGCACCGATGGTGGAGTCCGCTTTTCTACCAAAGAGCCAAAGACCCTTTGGCTCTTCCGCCGCGACAACGAACAATGGTGGGAGAAAACAGACCTGGGTTTCGCACTACCATTCAAGACCATTACGGGCGCCATCTTCGAACCTGGCTTCCCCGATATCCTCCAACAAATGTGGGCCGCGTTTCTCGCTGAGCGAGCTGGCGCCCTCGGCGCGCGTTTCGGCTGCGCCACGCCCGACGAAGCCGTGCGTCAACACGAATGGTGGGCCGCCGCCCTAGAGTCCCAGCGCAACGAATCCGTCGTGCCCCTCGCTCAATGAGCCCGTGGTATCTAAAAACTCGAACGGATGTGGAGATTACCGATGGCGGAGTAGGGGAGCATTAGGTATTGATGAGCATGCCGTTACAGGACTTCGAAAAAAAGCCTCCGTGCTTCGAGAACTGAAGCACATTGGTTGGTTGTTGGAAGTGCGAAAGCCAAAGAGCCCAGGTTTGGTTGCGATGGGTCCACGAGGCGGCTAGTGCTGGTGACGTCATCGGGGGTGATCGCCGCGGGGCGAGGAGACTTATTGGGGAAGGGGCGGGCTGGAGTCGCGGAACTGGATGGGAGCGTTTGGCCGAAGAACGCGGGTACCGACGAGCGGCGCCCCTACGCGAGCCGGAGCGCGGTGGGGCTGGCGCTTTGACCGGAACTGCGACGGCCTTCAGGCCCTCAGAAAGTGGTTCACCGTCAGCGCGAGTAGGGCCCCGCAGGCCGCGCAGCCGAGATAGGGCAAGGCGCGGGATTCAAGCGACACGCGGGAAACCCACGACCGCGCAGCCATCGCGGCGCCCTGATGTTCCTTGGTGGCGGTGTGCAGTTCGCCGCACTCGGCCTGGAGGCGGGCAATGCAATGGTTCGCAGTTTCCTCGAGGCGCTTGGCGGTGCCATCGAGGGCGAGGGCGGTCTGCTGTTCTTTGCCGTGCCAAGCGGCGAGGTTTTGCTCCAGCAGACGTTGCTGGGCGGCGAACATGGCGTGGAGATCGGCCATGGCGTTCACGTTGGCGCTTTCGTGCCGGGTGCAGAGCCGGGCAAATTCGGTGAGGAGCTTTTCGCGCTCCATACCGAGTGCCTCGGGGACCTGGCGTCCAACGCAGGTGAAGACGGCCATGCCCTCCGCGAGCATGATCAGGGGGTCACCGGCATCGAGGGCCCGCAGGTTTGCGACGTAGCGGAAGAACATCTCCCGCTGGTCGGTCGGCAGGTAGGAGGCAATTCGGTCGTAGACCGAATTCGGGAAGCGGTCGGGTGGCGTCACGGGAGGAGCAGGGTCCGGGCGGAATCGAGAGCGGCGTCGATCTGCCGCGCGTAGGCGTCGGCGCGGACGCGGGCGGTGCCGCCGTGGAGCAGCGGGCCGCGGCGGGCGGCGTCGGCCGCGGCGACTTGCGCGGCCGTGAGGCCGCGGTTGTCGAGCTCGGTCTGGATTTCCCGGGCGCGCGCCTTGAGGTCGATCACGACAGGTTCGGCCTGGGCGAGGAAGGCGCGGCCGGGCTCGGTGTCTTCGAAGTAGCCGAAGTCGTCGCCGGCGAGATGGTTTTTCACGACGAGGTAGCGGGCGCGGGTGCCGAGCGCGTTGGCCCAGGTGAAGAGCGTTTCGACGCTGCTGGCGGCACTGGTGATCGTGGCCACCGCGGTGAAGCCGACGCCTGCGGCGGCAAGGCCGTCGAACATGGTGTCGAACCACTGGAACGTATCGCGGCCGGAGCCGGCGGCCAGATCGGCCAAAGCGACGGGGGTATCGGCGGCGAGGGCGATGTCGACGAAGCGGTCGAGGCCGCGCTCGGCGCGGATGTCGAGTTTCTCGGCCGCGGGGAAGAAGTGACGGAGCGAGCCGCGCTGTTTGTTCTCGGTATCGCAGTCGAACAGCGTGGCGGCGATGCCGCGGGCGGCGTAGTAGTCGGCGACCGCGGTGGTGACGGTGGTCTTGCCGACGCCGCCTTTGCCGCCGCAGGAAAAAACGATGCGTTTGGAGGGAGGATTCATGGTGGTGGGGGTGGCAGTTTTTCGAGCGGACGGGCGGGATCGTAGTTGAGCCAGTTGGACGGAGTGGGAGTGGGACGCGCTGGTGGACGCGGTGACGCAGGTAGCGCGCGCGGAGGCGCGGATGCGGCGGGTTCCGGGTTCGGCAAGGTGAATACCGGCCGGCGCCGGGCGCGGACCTTCACGAACGAAAAGATGTTGGCCGGGGAGGTGGGCAGGCCGAACCGGGCGCGGAGCTCCGCGGCGATTTGCCGGTAACCGAGGCCGCGGGTGCGGCACTCCCGGATGAATTCCGTGTGCGGAATGAGTTTCGACTGAAACGGTTTGCCCGGCAAACTTTGAACCGACTTTGGACGCGCGGCTGCGCGACCGGCGGTGGATCCGAACGCCCCAAACGGCGTTAGGGATATTGCGTCTCTGTTCATCAAGATTGGGAAAATGATGCTGTAGCCGAGTAGTTGATTCGTGGGTACGGGTGCCGTTTTCGGAGTGGTGAAGTGCATTGGGCGGATGCTTCGTTTTGGTCCTATCGCGGCTGGGGGAATCAATTGGTTGGTTCGGGCGATCTGGGGTGGGGCTCGATGGTGATGGCGGAAATTCGAATCGAATCCCTTGAGGTCACGCTGTGGTAGCGGTTGTCCTTGGCGTACAGATGGAGGCCACGGAGGTTGCAGAGATGTTCCGAAACGCGGTCGAGATGGTTGCCGTGGACGGTGACCTGGTGTTCGGTCAGCGCCACGGTCAGGACCTCTTGCGTGGCTTCGCGCTGCCATTGCCAACGGTAGAGCCACGTCAGCGGGAACGAAACGACGGTGCCGTCGAGTTGGGTGAGAACCAAGGTGCGATGTCGGTCATTGACCTGACAGCACTCCGGATCGGAGGGAGAGGCGCGTTCGCCGGAGGATTTTCGGGAGGAAGAGTCCGGTCCCGTGCCCGGATAGTAGTCGATTGCCATAGTGGTGTGATCAGAAACCGATCCGCAGGCGGGGTTGGTCCGCGGAGTGGAGGGTGGGTGAAAAGGATCGGGCGGGGGTGTCTAGGCGTGGCTTGGGCGCGAGGGGCAGCCGCTGCCGTACGGTTGGCCCGATGGATTGGGCAGGCGCGATTTGTTGGGCGGGAGCGATTGCCTCGATTCGCGGAGCGACGGCGGTGAAGAGCTCGCGGAATCGGGCCACGACGCGATGCGTCCAGCGCAGCCGACGCCGACGCGATGGAGTCAGGACGTCGAGTGCCGCCG
>JBILLY010000492.1:0-4315 GCA_044375835.1 Opitutaceae bacterium | reverse complement strand
AGCTCTCAGCTCTCAGCTCTCAGCTCTCAGCTCTCAGCTCTCAGCTCTCAGCTCTCAGCTCTCAGCTCTCAGCTCTCAGCTCTCAGCTCTCAGCTCTCAGCTCTCAGCTCTCAGCTCTCAGCTCTCAAATCTCAAATTTCAGCTCTCAACTTTTCCCGCCGCCCCGCCCCGCCATGACTCCCCCGCTTTCCGCCCCCGCGACCGCCGCGCCCTCCGCGCCGCCATGCGCCGCAGCTCCGCTCTCGCGCCGCGACTTTTTGCAACGCTCCGCCGCCGCCGGCGCCCTCGCCGCCGCGCCCCTGATCTTGCCCTCCGGCCTCCGCGCCCAGCAGGCCCCGTCCAAAAAAATCACCGTCGGCCTCGTCGGCGCCGGCAACATCGCCGACAGCCACTACGGCCCCCTCCTCGGCGATGCCGGCGTGAAAATCCTCGCCGTCTGCGACGTCGACCAGGAGCGCCGCGACGCCGGCGCCGCCCGCGTCAACCGCGAATCCGGCACGAACGACTGCCGAGCCTACGCCGACTTCCGCGACCTCAACCGCCGCCCCGATATCGACGTCGTCTTCGTCCTCACACCCGACCACTGGCACGCCCTCGTCGCCATCGACGCGATCCGCAACGGCAAGGATGTCTACGTCGAGAAACCGCTCACGCTCACCATCGCCGAGGGCCGCGCCCTCGTCGCCGCCGCCCGCAAACACAACCGCATCGCGCAGCACGGCACCCAGCACCGCTCGATGAAGCGCTTCCACGATGTCGCCGAATTCGTGCGCAACGGCGGCCTCGGCCGACTCGAGCGCATCGACTGCTGGATCCCCGGCAACAACCGCCACGTCGGCGCCACCTGGCAGCCCGAACCCGTGCCGGCCGGCCTCGATTGGGACATGTGGCTCGGGCCCGCCCCGTGGCGCCCCTACACGTCCTTGGGTTGCCACTACAACTTCCGCTTCATCTCCGAGAGCGCCTACGGCCAGGTCACCAACTGGGGCGCGCACTACCTCGACATCGGCCAGTGGGCGCTCGACATGGACGGCTCCGGCCCCGTCGCGGTCGAAGGCCACGGCGAGTTTCCCAGCACCGGCCTCTTCACCAACGCCACCAAGGTCGACTTCACCGTGCGCTACGCCAACGGCGTCCCCATGCACTGCCGCACCCGCTACGAAGGCGGCGGCACGTCGCGCTTCGTCGGCGAGCGCGGCTGGCTCGACATCGCCCGCGACAAGATGAGCGCCTCCGATCCGAACCTGCTCCGCGAGATGCAGGCGCCGAACAAAAAAATCCAGCTCGAGCTGAGCAACAACCACCACGAAAACTTCTTCGCCGCCGTCCGCAGCCGGAAGAAACCGATCGCCGACGTCGAGATCGGCCACCGCACCACCACCGTCTGCAACCTCGGCCAGATCGCCATGGTGCTCGGCCGCAAACTCAAGTGGGACCCCGCCAAGGAAGAATTCGTCGGCGACGACATGGCGAACCGCCTCCGCACCCGCGCCATGCGCTCCCCCTGGTCCCTCGCCTGACGCAGCGCAGAGCCCTCGGCCGCCTCCCACGTCGTCCCTTCGCTCCCCGATCCCTGCTCGCAAACGGCAGGGATTTTTTTCGCCGTCACCTCCCGCCTCACCCCGCGTGGCGCGTCCAAACTCTCCCCGCACCGCTTCCCGCAACCTTCCGTCGGCGCCGCGGTCGACGGGTGCCTCCCGGCCCCATTGGGGCCGATTTATCCTCGCCCGGCCCGACCCATGAAAGCTGCTCTCTGCACCCGCTACGGTCCGCCCGATACCGTGCGTATCGTGGACATCCCTACGCCCGCGCCGCGCGCCCACGAGGTGTTGATCCGCATCCGCGCCAGCACCGTCGCCTCGGCCGACTGGCGGCTCCGTTCGGGCCGGATGCCGCGCGGCTTCGGCCTGATCTCGCGCCTCGTCTTCGGTCTGCGCCGTCTGCGCCAGCCCGTGCTCGGCACCGAATTTTGCGGCACCATCGCCGCCCTCGGTCCCGGCGTCACCCGCTTCCAGCCGGGCGACGCCGTCGTCGGGTTCGCCGGCACCGGCCTGCGCTGCCACGCCGAATACCGCGTGATGCGCGCCGACGCCGCGCTCGTGCCCAAACCCGCCGCCCTCGACGACGCCCAAGCCGCCGCCCTCTGCTTCGGCGGCACGACCGCGCTGCACTACCTGCGCGACCGCGCCCGCCTACAGCCCGGACAATCCGTGCTGATCCTCGGCGGCACCGGCGCCGTCGGCTCGGCGGCCATCCAGCTCGCCAAACACCTCGGCGCCTCCGTCAGCGCCACCGGTTCCGCCGCCAACCTCGACCTGTTGCGCGCCCTCGGCGCCGACGCCTGTTTCGACTACCGCGTCCACGATTTCGCCGCGGGCGGCCCGCGCTATGACCATATTCTGGATACGGTCGGGGCGACCACGTTCCGCCACGCCTGCCGCGCGCTGCGCCCGGGCGGCTGCTACCTCGCCGTCGCCGCCGATCTCCCCGGCATGCTCGCCGGCCTGCGTCGCGGCCCGCAGGGGCAACGCCAACTCAGCGGCCCGGCCCCCGAACGTCTCGCCGATGTCGCCTGGTTGGCGGACCTCGCCGCGCAAGGCCGCTACCGGCCCGTGATCGACAGCTGCTACCCGCTGGAGCACATCGCCCGCGCCCACGCCCGCGTCGAAACCGGCCGCAAACGCGGCAACGTCGTGGTCACGATGACCTCCTCCGTTTGAGAATCGGCGTCGCCGCCGGCTTCCGGTCTACTCGATCCGCCCCTCGTCGAAATCCATCAGGTCCGGCACGCTCTTGATCTCCTCGGCACGATCGGCGCACCCCATGGCGGTCAACGCCTCCTTCAAAAACTCCCGCCCCGCCGTCGTCATCCCCATCTGCACGTAGCGGCGGTTCCACGCCGCCACCCGGCAGTCCGCCGGCAGGATCGCCGCGAGCTTCGCGTCCGCTTCCGCCTCGGTCGCCGCGGCCATCACGATTTGTTCCACCGCCGCCGGATCGACGCCGAGGTGCTGGCACAGAAAACGGTCGCAGCCGCGCTTGTAGTTCTTCGCGTAGCTCGGCGGCAGCGCGCCGTGCTGTTTCACGTAGCGGCACTTCGCCAAAAAACGCGGCAGGTGCAGCAGCCCCGTGGGCGCGTGCGGCACATACGGCGACGGCAACTCGGAGAGGATTACCCCGCTGGAACCGGGGATGGGCTTGGATGGCATGCGGCGCCAGCCTCGCCGGAAATCGCCCGGCGACAACCCCGGAGCCGCGCTTTTCCGCGCTCGGCCCCGCCCCGCCGCAGGTCAGCTCGCACCCGCGCGACGCGTCACTTCACGTCCGCCCAGCGGTAGTCGAACCGCACGATCGACGGCGGCGCGCCGTCGAGGCCCTTGTAGGTGATCACGTGCAGCCGCGAGTCGGCGCCCTCGCCGGAAAACTCCGCCACCGCATAGTAGCCGTCGTTCACCCGCCGGTTCTCGGCGTTGTCGAGGATCACGCAGCCCTCCGGCTCCAGCGTCTCGAGGTTGAAACGAATCAGACACAGCTGCATCGGCTTTGCCGCCGCGCCCTTCTCCGTCGGACTCGGCTCCGTCCAGTTGCGGCCGAGCAGGTAACCCCGCCCGTCGCGCACGATGATCCGCGGCCGCCCGATGAGATTTTGCACGTAGGCCGTCCGCCCCGTGAGGTCGCGTTGCCGCGTCACCTTGAACGCCGCGTCCGTGCGGTGCAGCCGCGCCATCCGGTCGTAGCCGCGCGTCGTCACGATCCACCCGTCGCCGTGCCGCACAAACGCGCTCTCGTTCGCCCGGATGTCGCCGAACTCCGTCGTCAGGTCGTGCACGAATTTCCACGACCGGCCCGCATCGTCGCTGCGCACCACGTCCACGCCCCAGCGTCCGCCTTCCATGTAGCCGAACTTCATCACGAGCTGCCACGTGGTCTGCCCTTCGTGCACAAACTCGAACGGATACCCGTAGCGCACGCCGCCGATCACCGGCAACGCCTCCGCCGCGCCGAAGGCCCCGCGCGCCGCATCCCAGCGGAACACCTCCGCGCCCGCGCGGTAGTGCCGCCCGTCCCAGCCCACCGCCTGCACGTCCACATAGATCGCGATCGTGCCGTCCGGCAGCCGCGTGATCTCGCCCATCTGGTAAAGTTTCGGCGCCGGCGCCGGCAGCCGCTGCACCGGCTCCGTCGTGCCGCGGGCGAGCGAATGGCGCACGATCTCCATCGCCGCGCCCGCATCCGTCGCATGCGTGCGACCGGCCTTGAACACCACCCAGACTTCGTCCGGCCCGACCCGCAGCGCCGTCGGGAACGCCGTGTA
>JBILLY010000491.1:0-4318 GCA_044375835.1 Opitutaceae bacterium | reverse complement strand
CAAGCCCCCCGGGGATTCCGGTCCGCCCTCCGCTCCCCCTCGCCCGTCGCCCCGGCCTCGTGCCCGCCCCGCGCCGACCGCCCGTTCCCCGCGCGCCTGCGCGTCATGGCACGCCGCGCCGCGCTGCGGGTTTGCCAAATCGGCCCGGCCGCTTAGCACTTCGCCCTTCCATGCGCAGCGTCTTCTACTTGCTCCTCCTCGGCGCGATCCTCGCCACCGGCGCCCTTGTCACCCGCTCCGGCATTCTCGCCCGCTCCAACCCCGGCCGCCCCATCAACGCCACGATGCGCGAGGCCCTCGACAAGGGCCAGCCGCAGCTCAGCACCGAGGACGACATCATCCTCGCCAAAGATTACGGCACCGCGAAAAAAATGTCCTCCGGCCTGCGCTACGTCGTCCGCGCCCCCGGCACCGGCGACGCCCTGCCCAAGCTCGGCGACGAGATCATCGCCCACTACGAGGGCCGCCTGCTCGACGGCACGTCCTTCGACAGCTCCTACCGCAAGGGCATCCCGTTCGTCTTCCGCAGCGGCGTCGGCGCCGTCATCCGCGGCTGGGACGAGGCGTTTCTCACCATGAAGAAGGGCGAGAAACGCACGCTCATTATTCCCTACTGGCTCGCCTACGGCGAAAAAGGTCAGCCCCCGAAGATCCCGCCCAAGGCCACGCTGATCTTCGAGGTCGAGCTCCTCGACTGGCGCTGAGCCGCCCCGCCGGGGCGGAAGGAACAAGGAGCAAGTGGCCAAGTAGCGACCGCGCGTCCCCCACCCGCGCCGCAGCCGATCCTCCCCCCATACCTCCCAGCGGCGCCCCGCGCCGCCGCTGTCCCCCGCTCGTCACTCGTCACCCGTCACTCGCCGCTGCGTCGCCCGAAGGGCGACGCCTCACAGCCCCACCAGCGCGCCGTTGCGCTTGATCCACGCCTCGGCCTCGCGCCAGCCCGGACACACTTCCTCGACCCGCGCCCAGAAGCGCTCCGAGTGGTTCATCTCCCGCAGATGCATCAGCTCGTGGTAGACGATGTAGTCGCGCACGAACTCCGGCGTCTGCACCAGCCGCCAGTTCAGCGAGATCGTGCCGTTGGCCGAGCACGAGCCCCAGCGCGACCGCTGGTTCCGCACCGTCACGAACTTCACCTCCACGCCCGTCACCGCCGCCAGCTCCCACGTGCGCGCCGGCAACTCGATCTTCGCCTTCCGCGCGAAGTGCGCCTCCAGCGTCGGCCGCAGGTCGCCTTCGAGCTGCCGCACCCGAAACACATCCGCCGCCAGGCACACCTGCGGCTTTTCGCCGACCGACGCGACCCGCACCTCCGTCAACTCGCCGCGCCACAGCACGTGCGTGCCGACCGTCCACACTTCCGCCGCGCGCGGCCGTTTCCGCTGCCGCTCCCGCGCCCGCGCCAGCCAATCCGTGTGCTGCTCGACAAACCGCAGCGCCTCCCGCTCCGACCCGCGCACCGGAATCGTCGCCACCGCCGTCCCGTCGCGCCGCAGCGTCAGCCGGTAGTTGCGCGCCCGCGGACTCCGCTCGAACACCACCTCGCCGTGCGGCGTTTGCACCGTCGTCGGCGCCCGCGGCGCCGCCGGCGGCGGCCGGTGCACCCCCGCGGCCGGCGCGAAAAGATCGAAGAGGCTTTGTTGCCCGTCGCCGTTCATCGGCCGTCCGAAGTGCCCGCTCCCGCCCGCCCCGTCAACGCCGCACCCGCCCGCGCCGCCTGCCGCGCCCGCCACGCGTGCCACCCCGACGGCATCGGCCCCGTGTGCGCCGGCACGAGCCACGAGATCGCCGTCGCCTCCACGCCCGCCGCGATCTGCACGCCGATCATCACGTGAAACGGCCACGCCGCCCAATCCGCCAGCAACGGCACCAGCGCCAGCGCACACCCCAGCGTGCCGACTTTCGCCGTCCACGTGTGGTAGCACGGCACGCGCCCCAGCCGCACCAGCGCCTGCACCTGCGCCGCGAAAAACGCCCCCAGCCCCGCCACCACCCACGGCAACTCGCGCCGCATGTGCTCCGGCCACAGCAGCGCGATGCCCGCCGTCCCCGTCAGCATCGTCACATAGTCCGCCGCGCTGTCCAGTTTCCGCCCGAACTCCGAGAACGCGTTCAGCCGCCGCGCCAGATATCCGTCGATCGCATCCGTCAGCAACGCCGCCGACACCAGCACCACGAACCACGGCCGCGACCCCGCCACCGCCGCCATCACCACCGCCGGCGCCAGCGCCAGCCGCGTCGCGGTGAAAAGATTGGGCCAAAACGAACGGTTCACCGCGCGACCCTACCCAACCCCCGCCGTTTTTCGAGCCCCGCTCCGCATCCGCCCCATCATCACCCACCGTCCTCCCCTCGGTCTTCCAGCCCCAAGTCCGTCCGCGTCGACCGGCGCCGTCCGCAACCGTCACCCGCAATCACCCCCGCCCACCGACCTCCCTGCTCGCTCCGACCACATCTGGGATTTCCGTGTCTTCCGTGTGTTCCGTGGGCAAACCACGCCCATCGACTCTCACGCCCGCCCGCGCCGCGCTCAAAGTTGCATCAATTTCCACGTCACTCCGCCGCCACGCTCCACCGTCAGCCACGCCCAGCTCGCCGGCGCCCCGCGGTTCGGCCGCGTGATGCACCCCGGGTTCAGCCAGCGCACGCCCGCCGCGTCCGTCTCGTCGCGCGGCACGTGCGTGTGCCCGTGCAACACCACCTGCGCCCCCGCCGGCGCCTTCCGCGGCGGGATGTGCACGAGGTGAAACCGCACGCCTTCGCGCGCCAGGTCCAGCGTCAGCGGCCACGCGGGCCAGTCGTCGTTGTTGCCCAGCACCACCCGCAACGGCGGCCCCAGCCGCTCGAACTCCGCCAGCGTCACCGGATCGCACACGTCCCCGAGGTGCCAGATCTCGTCCGCGTCTTTCAACCGCGCCGGCAGCGAGTCCGGATACTTGTCGTGGGTGTCCGCAATCACCGCGATGCGCATCCCGGATTCCTACGCCGCCCGCCCGCCCCCCGCCCAGCGTTTTCTCCCGATTCATTAACTCGTCCGGCCTCCCCCGTCCTCTCCCCCTCACCACCTCACCACCTCTCCACGTCTCCATCTCTCCATCTCTCCGTCTCTCCGTCTCTCATTCCCTCCGTCTCTCCACGTCTCCGTCTCTCATTCCCTCCGCCTTTTCCCGCCTTCTCACCGCCCCCGCCTCCGTCCATCACTCCCTCCCGCCGCCACACCTCCGCGCCCTCCGCCACCCGCGCATGATCCGCAACCTCGCCATCGACTTCGACTCCTTCTTCGCCGCCGTCGAGCAGCAGGAGCGTCCCGAGCTGCGCGGCCGCCCCGTCGGCGTCGTCCCCGTGCTCGCCGAGACCACCGGCCTCATCGCCCTCAGCCAGGAAGCCAAGAAACTCGGCCTCAAACGCGGCACGCGCGTCGCCGAGGCCCGCCGCCAGTGCCCCGACCTCGTCGTCGTCGAGTCCCGCCCCGATCTCTACATCGCCTGCCACCGCCGCATCAAAGCCGTCGTCGAGACCTGCGTGCCCGTCAAAAAGGTGCAGTCCATCGACGAACTCGAGTGCGAGCTCACGCCCGACTTCGCCGCCGACCCCGACCGCGCCGTCGCCCTCGCCCGCACCATCAAGGCCGCCCTCGCCCGCAATCTCGGCTCCCTCATCCGCTGCTCCATCGGCATCGGCCCGAATTGGTTTCTCGCCAAGCTCGCCTCCGACATCGACAAGCCCGACGGCCTCCTCGTCCTCGACGAACCCACGCTCCTCGCCCGCCTCCCGTCGCTGCAACTCACCGACTTCACCGGCATCGGCTCCGCCTTGGCCGACCGTCTCGTCGCCGCCGGCCTCCCCACGCCCGTCGATCTCTTCGCCGCCAGCGCCGCGCAACTCCGCGCCGTCTGGGGCAGCGTCGAGGGCGCGCGTTTCCACGCCTGGCTCCACGGCGGTGTGCAGGAACGCGAGGCGACCCGCACCTCCACCATCGGCCACGGCCACGTCCTCCCGCCCGTCGGCCGCAACGACGCCACCGCCCTCGCCGTCCTCCACCGCCTCCTGCAGAAAGCCGCCATGCGCCTCCGCCACGGCGGCCACTACGCCGGCGGCCTCCACCTCTCCCTCCGCTACCGCGACGACACCCGCTGGAGCGGCGACCGCCGCTTCAACGAAACCCAGGACACGCTCCACCTCACGCACGTCCTCAACGACCTCTGGGCCGCCCGCCCCGCCCGCCTCCACGGCGGCGCCCCGCTCCAGGTCGGCGTGCTCCTCACCGATCTCCTCGCCGGCGCCAACCACACCGCCGACCTCTTTTCCGCCGAGCAGG
>JBILLY010000490.1:0-4320 GCA_044375835.1 Opitutaceae bacterium | reverse complement strand
ACCCAGCCGCTGCTCCGCGACTTCGGCCGCCAGGCCGCCCTCGCCGCCCTCGATAACGCCCGCATCGGCCTGAGAATCGCCAACATCAATTACAAGAACAGCGTCCTCACCGTCGTCTCCAACACCGAGAACGCCTACTACAATCTCGTCGCCTCCCGCGAGTCGCTCCGCATCGCCCAGCTTTCCCTGGAGGCCAACCAGCGGCTCTTCGACGAAAACAAGGCCCGCCGCACCACCGGCGTCATGACCGACCTCGATGTGCTCAGCGCCGAAGTCGGCGTCGCCCGCGCCCGCAGCACCGTCGTCCAGCGCGAACAAGCCGTGCGCGACGCCGAGGAGCGCCTCCTCAACCTCGTCAACGCCCCCTCCCTCGACACCCGCCCCGGCCCCGTCGCCTTCGACCCCTACACGGGCTCCGCCCCCAACTTCGCCCAATCCTACAAGCAGGCCCGCGAGTTCTACCCCGATACGCTCTCGGCCGAAGAGACCGTCAAACAACTCGAGATCGCGCTCGCCACCGCCAAGCGCAACACCCTGCCCAATCTCGATCTGACCGCCGCCCTCGGCTACACCGCCCGGCAGACCAACGCCAACTACGGCCAGGCCATCGCCAATCTTCCGAACGACCACGGCAACAATTGGTCCATCGGCCTCGCCTACACCCGCCCCTGGGGCGAGCGCGACGTCAAGGCCCGCCAGCGCCAGGCCACCAACAACCTCACCTCCCAGAAGGTCCGCCTCGAACAACTCGAGGCCCAGCTCATGCTCGATGTCCGCGTCGCCGTCCGCGCCGTCGAAACCCAACTCGTCGCGGTCGAGATCGCGACCAAGGGCGTCGAACTCGCCACCCGCCAATACGAGCAGCAGAAGGCCCGCTTCGACGCCGGCCTCTCCACCAGCCGCCTCGTGCTCCAATTCCAGGACGACCTCGAAAACGCCCGCAACACCGAGCTCACCAGCAAGCTCACCCTCCGCCGCTCCGTCGCCGAACTCCGCCGCCTCGAAGGTTCCTCGCTCCAACGCTTCCAGGTGCAGCTGCCCACCAAGTGAGGTTCGCGCCGCCCCGCGGCCCGATTCGCTTTCGCCGCGACCCGTCTCCGGGTCGCGGTTTTTTTTGCCTCAACTCCGCGCTCGCGCCGTCCCCGCCCCCGCGCCTTGCTCCACCGCGCATGTCCGTCGCGCTCGCCGTCCGACTCGCCGCCTGGGGCTGGTTTCTCGCCGCCGTCGCGGCCGCCCATTTCCGCGTCCTCGCGCGGATCACGCCGTTCGCGCTCGGCGCCCTCGTCCTCGGCCTCGCCGCCACCGTCGTCTACGCCTACCTGCGCCTCCGCCCGTTCCGCGATTGGATCGATGCCATCGACCTCCGCGCCCTCGTGCTGCTGCACCTCGCCCGTTTCACCGGCGTCTGGCTGCTCGTCCTCCACCAGCGCGGCGAGTTGCCCCGCGGCTTCGCCCTGCCCGCCGGCGCGAGCGATGTCGTCGTCGCCGCCTTCGCGCTGCCGCTCGCCTTCGCGCCGCTGGCCGACGATGTGCGCCACCGCCTGCTCCGCATCTGGAACGTCGTCGGCCTCGTCGGCATCCTCCTCGCCCTCGCATCGTATGCCCAGATCGCCTACCAGACTCCGTGGCAACTCCGCCCGCTCGCGTTTCTCCCGCTCAGCCTTCTTCCCACCGTGGTAATGCCGCTCGCCCTCGCGACCCACGTGATTTTGCTGCTCCGGCTGCCCTCCGCGCCACGCGCAGCTTGATCGCACCCGCCCGTCCTGTTTCCGTCGGTTCGACGTGAGTTCTCCCCCCGCCCAATCCCGCCTCCCCGCCTCCCGGCGCGCCCGGCGTCGCTTGTGCGGCGGCTTCTCGCTGCTCGAACTCTCCGTCACCTGCTTCATCATCAGCGTCGTCGCCTCTTTGGCGGTCCCGGCCTACATTCAGGTCCAGCTCAGCGCCCGGTCCGCCGCCGTGATCAACGACATCCGCGTCTTCGCCTCCGCGTTTCAAAACTACGCCCACGACAAGGCCGATTGGCCGCCCGCCGACGAAACCCCGGGCAGAATCCCGGACGGCATGGCCGGCTACCTCAGCACCACGAATTGGGAGCGTCCCACCCCCATCGGCGGCCATTACACCTGGGTGCGGGACTCCGTGCAGGCCGGCCAGCGCTACCAAGCCGTGCTCGTAATCACCACCGTCGGCGAAAACCGCGTCACCGCCGATCGCAAACAACTCGTCGAGATCGACCGCAAGATCGACGACGGCGACCTCGACACCGGCAACTTCCGCCTCGGGTTCCGCAACCAGCCCGTGTTCGTCATCGAACACTGAGCCGCCCGCGCGCCATGTATCACGTCACCACCGTCTGTCTCTCGCCCGACGTCACGCGCTTCGATCCCGCGATCGAGCCCACCGCGCTCGGCGAGCTGTCCGGCCCCGACGTCGTTGTCCTGCTCGAGCGCCTCCGCACCCTGCCCGTCGAAGAGACCGCTGAAGTCGAGCCCCACCTGATCATCGTCGGACGCGCCGGCAAGTTCCACGTCCGCGCCGGCAACCAGCGCCTCTTCCTCTACAACGCCCGCGACACCATCGAGCCCTACGCGGAACTCTCCGCCATCGAGATTCTCACCCAGCTCGACCGGACCGAGGTCACCGCCCCGCCGTTTGCTTTTTCCGGCGGCACCGCCGTGCCCGCCACCGTCGCCGCCGCCGACGCCGCCGCCCGCCCCGCCGCCGCGCCCCACCGCGGCATCGCCGCCGCCATCCTCGTCGCCGGCCTCCTGCTCAACGGCTACACCCTCTATTCCGTCGTCTACGTCGACAGCGTGAACCACAAGCCCGATGTCACGCTCATCACGAACCCCGGCGAAGCTGCCGCCCGCGAGAAAGAGATCCTCGGCACCTTCGCCACCGGCAACCAGAAGGGCGACCGCGTCATCACCATTATGCCCGGCCGCCGGGTGAAGTTCTCCGAGGTCGGCAAAACCGGTGCGCTCTCCGAGAGCGCCGATGTCTTCGAGGTCGCCAGGCGCGGCTCCCGCCTCTGCCTCAACACCCGGGACAGCGGCGCCATCGACGTGCTCAACCTCGAGACCGTCGTGTATTACCGCGACACCTACCGCCGCACCAGGTAGCCCGCGCCGCCGCGGGAGCGCCCCTCGTGCGCGCCCGGGAAACCACCTCGCCCGCGCCCGGCCTCGCGCCCCGGCTCAGCCGCCGCGCGTAGACCCGCGCGCCGCCGGTCGTCACTCCGCGAACAACTCGTCCGCATCCCGCAGCGCCGCCGCGTCGATCACCCTGTGTTCGGGCAGCTGCGTGCGAAACCACGTCCGCTGCTTCTTCACCAGCGCCCGCGTGTTCGCCGCGATCTCCGGCGCCAGCGCCTCCGGCCGCAGCGTCCCGTCCAGCATCGCCAGCACTTCCCGGTAGCCGATCGCGCGCGCCGCGCTCGGATTGCGCTCCAGCCCCTCCGCCCGCAGCCGCCGGACTTCCTCCACGAGCCCCTCGCGCACCATCGCCGCCACCCGCGCCTCGATCCGCGCCGCCAAGTCCGCCGGTGCCCGCTCCAGCCGCGCCAGCCGCACCGTCCAGTCGGCAAACTCCCCCGGCTTCCGCGCAAACTCCGCCGCCAGCTCCGCCAGCGTCCGCCCCGCGGCCCGGCACCGCTCCAGCGCCCGCGCCACCCGCCGCGGATTCGCCGTATCCAGCGCGCCGAGACCGCCCGGGTTGCGCGCCCGCAGCTCCGCCAGCGCCGCCTCCGCCGGCAGCGCCGCCACCGCCGCCCGCACCTCCGGCGGCACCGCCGTGTCGTCCGCCACCGGGCCGAAGAATCCCTTCAGGTAAAACCCGCTCCCGCCCGTCGCCAGCACCCGCCGCCCCCGCGCCGCGATGTCCTCCGCCGCCGCGCGCGCCCGCGCCGCGAACCGCACCGCGTCCATCGGCTCCGTCACCGCGCACACGTCGATCAGGTGGTGCGGCACCCGCGCCCGCTCCGCCGCCGTCGGCTTCGCCGTCCCGAGGTCCATCCCGCGGTAGAACAGCAGCGAATCGCACGACACGATCTCCGCCCCGTGCCGCTCCGCCCAACGCAGCGCCCACTCCGTCTTGCCGACCGCGGTCGGTCCCGTGAGCACATGCAGCGTTTTCGTCATCGCGAGTTTCTATCCGTGCCATCCGCCCCCGCCCCGGTCAAAAACGAATCCGCCCTCTGAAAACGCGTTTCATCCTCAACCCCGTCTCCGGCGCCGCCGCCCGCCTCCTCCCCGCCGTCCGCGCCCACGCCGCCGCCCGCGACCCCCGCGACGCGCGCACCCACCCCCCCGGCCCCCCCCA
>JBILLY010000489.1:0-4340 GCA_044375835.1 Opitutaceae bacterium | reverse complement strand
CCGCCGCCGCCGCGCGGTCGGCCGCCCGCGCGCGAAAGGCCGCGGCCGCGGGCACGTAGCGTTCGTCGGTATACTCGCGCACCGTGCGCGTGGCGGAGAAACGCGGCGTCAGGCGCGCCATGCTCTCGCGAATCCTCGCCACCCAGGCCCGGGGGAAACCTTGCTCGTCGCGCGCGTAGAACTCCGGAATCACTTCGCGCTCCAATCGTTCGTAGAGAGCATCGGCCTCGGCCGCGTCCCATGCCGGATCATCGCCATGCTCCTGACCGTCACCCAAAGCCCAGCCCACGTCCGGCCGGTAGGCTTCCGCCCACCATCCGTCCAACTCGGAGAGATTCAGACCGCCGTTGACGAGCACCTTCATGCCGCTGGTGCCACTCGCCTCCCAGGGGCGCCGCGGCGTGTTGATCCAGACATCGATTCCCTGGACCAGATGCTCCGCGAGGAGCATGTCGTAGTCGGCCAGGAAAACGACCGGAGGGTTCCCCTCGCTGCGGCGAATGAAACTCGTCCACTCCCGGATCAGCGCCTGACCGGCGAGATCCGCCGGATGCGCCTTGCCGGCGAGAATCAGCTGCACCGGCCGCGCGGAGTTTCCAAGGATGCG
The DNA here is from genome assembly GCA_044375835.1 of Opitutaceae bacterium. GTDB lineage: Bacteria > Verrucomicrobiota > Verrucomicrobiia > Opitutales > Opitutaceae > ER46. Next base: position 3,733 of record JBILLY010000489.1, on the reverse strand, counting down.
GAGGAGCCGCGCGGGATCGTGCAGGAGCAGGTTGGGACGCTTGTAACTCGCGAAACGCCGCGCGAAACCCAACGTCAAGACATCGGGCTTTAGCCGCGCCTGCGTGCGCCCGATCGTCTCCGCATCCGCGCCGGCGGCGGCCATCTGCCGCCCCACGCGTTCGCGAGCATAGTCCACGAGCGCGCCACGACTGACCGTGCGGAGCGCCCAAATCGCGTCGTCGGAGACGGCGCGCAGTTCCGCGTCCAGGGCGGGCGACATCCCCTTCCATCGGGCTTTGCCGCACGCGTCGGTCCACAGCGCGTCGGCCGCCTCCGAATCCCATGTCGGCATATGCACGCCGTTGGTCACGTGTCCGACCGGCACTTCGTTCTCGGGCCACCGGGGAAAGAGCGGGGCGAACAGGTGCCGGCTCACCCGACCATGCAGTTGGCTGACTCCGTTGACCGCTCCACTCCCCCGCATGGCCAGATACGCCATGTTGAACGGTTCGTTCTCATCCTCGGGATTCCGGCGCCCCAGCGCCAGCAGCTCGGGCAACGCGATGCCGAGGCACGTCCGCGCATACCATCCGAAATACTGTTCCATCAGCGCCGGCGAAAAGCGGTCGAAGCCGGCGGCGACCGCCGTGTGGGTGGTGAAAATGTTTCCGACCCGCGTCGCCGCCAATGCCACGGCAAACGGCAGGCGGTGCTCCCTCATAAAGCATCGCGCCCGCTCCAGCACGACGAAGGCCGCGTGCCCTTCGTTGAGATGACATACCTCCGGGTTTAGTCCGAGCGTGGTCAGCAGGCGCCACCCCCCGAGGCCCAGCAACATCTCCTGCTTCAGGCGCAATTCGGAGCCGCCGCCATACAACTCGCTCGTGATCCCCCGATACACCGGAGCATTCGCGGCATCATTTGTGTCGAGCAGGTAGAGCTTGGTTCGGCCTACTTGAACCTGCCAGATACGCACCCAGATCGAGCCGCCCGGGAATACAATTTCCAATCGCAGCCAGTCGCCATCGGGCGAACGCACCGCAGTGATCGGCATCTGCGCGGGATCATTGTAGGGATAGATCGCCTGTTGCGCCCCTTCGTGATCGATCACCTGCCGGAAGTATCCGTGCTGATAGAGGAGCCCCACGGCGACCACCGGCACACCGAGATCGCTCGCCGCCTTGAGCTGATCGCCGGCCACATTGCCGAGGCCGCCCGAGTAGATCGGCAATGCCTCGGTCAGCATGAACTCCATGCAGAAGTAGGCCACGCGGGTGAGCGGCGACTGCGGGTGAATCTGCTGAAACCATGCCGGCGCCGATTCCGCCTGCCGGTTGGCGAGCACCAGTCGGTCGAGTTCCCGGCCAAAGTCCGGGTCCGCCAGAGCAGCCGCCAATCTTTCGCGGGAGACCGCCTGAAGCACCTCGCCGGGATGATGCGTCAAAGCCCACAGCGCCGGATCGAGGCGGATCCAGAGCGCATCGCTGCAATGGTTCCATGCCCACCGAAGGTCCATGGCCAGCTCGGTGAGGGCGTCGAAACCGTGGGGCAACGCCGTTGCAGGCGGGACAGGGGAAACGTCATCGCTCATAAAAGATCAGTTCGGGTTGCCCTCGTTTTCCCACGCCTCGACCGCTTCCCCCTCGGTCGGCTGGTGCACCCGCACCGACCGTCCGGGACTCGGCGCCGCGGTTGCGACCGAGGCGCGGACGAGCGTTCGGGCCGCCGCGAGGATCCGCCGCAGGTGGGAGTCGCTGACGAAACTCTCCGCGTAGATTTTGTAGACCTCCTCGGTTCCCGACGGTCGGGCGGCCAACCAGCCGTTCGCCAACTCGATCTTCAGCCCGCCGATGGACGCTTGATTGCCGGGCGCGATCGTGACGACAGACCGGACCTCCTCGCCGCCCAACGCGGCCAGTGCAATCTGCCCGAGGGAAATCCGACCCAGCGCAGCCCGCTCGGCGAGCGTGGCACTCGTATCCACGCGCGCGTAGAATGTCTCGCCGAGTTCGTGCGTCAGCGCGCGATAGCTTTCGCCGGGGTCGCATCCCGTCCGCGCCAGCATCTCCGCGGCAAGCAGACACGGCACGAAGCCATCCTTGTCCGTGGTCCACACGGTGCCGTCGAGCCGCGCAAACGTGGCGCCGGCGCTCTCCTCGCCGGCAAAGGCCAGCGAGCCGTCGAGCAGCCCGCCCACGAACCATTTGAAGCCGACCGGCACCTCATAAAGCGAGCGGCCCAGCGTGGCGGCGATACTATCAATCAGCGCGGTGCCCACGACCGTCTTTCCGACGGCGGCCGACGCGGACCAGCGCGGCCGATTCCGAAACAGATAGGAGATCGCGGCGCAGAGGTAGTGGTTCGCCGGCAGCAGGCCGGAACTCCTCGTCACGATCCCGTGCCGGTCGTGATCGGTATCGCACGCAAACGAGAGATCGAAGCGATCCTTCATCCCGACCAGCCGCGCCATGGCGCAAGGGGAGGACGGATCCATCCGAATCTGCCCGTCCCAATCCAAGGTCATGAAACGAAAAGTCGGATCGACCGCGGGATTCACGACCGCGAGGTCCAACCCGTAGCGCTCCGCGATCCGGGGCCAATAGTCGACGCCGGCACCGCCCAGCGGATCGACGCCGAGCCGGAGCTTCGCGCCACGAACGGCTTCGAAATCGATCACGTTGGCCAGATCGTCGACGTAGGCGTTGAGGAAATCGTGCCGATGGGTCGTCGATGCGCGGAGCGCTTGCTCGAAAGGAATTCGTTTCACCCCGGCGAGCCGGGTCTCGAGGAGCACGTTTGCTTTCGTCTCGATCCACGCGGTCACCGAGGTGTCGGCCGGCCCTCCGTTCGGCGGGTTGTATTTGAAGCCGCCGTCCTGCGGTGGGTTGTGCGAAGGCGTGATCACGATCCCGTCGGCGCGCCCACGCCCTTGCGCGCGGTTGCAACGGAGAATCGCGTGGGAAATCACGGGCGTCGGGGTGAAGGCACTGCCTTCGGCGATCATCACCTCGACGCCGTTGCCCGACAGCACTTCCAGCGCCGTCCTGCCGGCCGGCCCGGAGAGCGCGTGCGTATCGATGCCCAGAAACAGCGGGCCGCCGATTCTTCGGTCGGTGCGAAAGAGACAAATGGCCTGCGTGATCGCGAGGATGTGGTCTTCGTTGAAGCTCCGCGCGAAAGAGGAACCGCGGTGTCCGGATGTGCCAAAAACCACCCGTTGCGCCGGAACCGCGGGGTCCGGTTTGTTGGCCGCCGCGTAGTAGGCATCGATCAGCCGCGCCACATCGACCAACGAACCCGGCGGCGAGGGCTTTCCGGCCGGCGGAGAGACGCGTGCGGTCGCGCCGACGGGGTTCATTGTCCGGACTGCGCTTCGTCCGACGCCCCCGAATAGCGGCCCAGCGTCGCGAGACCGTTGCACCGCGCGCGATGAAGCAGCGCCGCCTGCGCGGACGCTCGGTTCGCGGCGGAGCCCTTCCACACTCTGAGCGGCGCATCCTGCAGCGCTCGTCCGAAGGAGAAACTCAGCGTCCACGGCCCGCCGCCGAGATGGCAGATCGCGTTCAATCGCTGCGTCGCGGCCACGTCCGATTGTCCGCCCGAGAGGAAAACGATCCCGGGCACCGCGGCCGGCACCGCGCGACGCAGACAACGGAGTGTGACCTCCGCGATCGTGCCGATGTCCGCCTGCTGCGGGCAGTCGCTGCCGGACAATACCATGCCGGTCTTGAGGAGCATCGCCTCCAGCACGA
>JBILLY010000488.1:0-4344 GCA_044375835.1 Opitutaceae bacterium | reverse complement strand
ACGGCGAGTTCCCAGTCGGAATCGTGGCGGCGGAGGCGGTCGACGCGATGGCCGGTGTAGACGCGGCAGTTTTCCTGCGCGCCGAGCCACGTGAGCAGCCGGCGGGCGAGGAGGCCGAAATTCACGTCGGTGCCGGCGTCGACCTTGGTGGCGGCGATGGGTTCGCGGTCGGCGCGGCCGTCGACGAGGAGCGGGGCCCAGCGACGGAGGACGGCGCGGTCGGCGGTGAACTCCATCGCGCGGAAAAACGGATGCGCGGCGAGCGCGGCGTGGCGGGCGCGGAGGAAGGCGACGGAGTCGGCGCCGCGGACGAAGCTGAGGTGCGGCACGGCGCGGATCCAGTCGGCGGGCGCGGGGGCGAGGCCGTGCGCGACGGCGTGGCGCCAGAATTGGCGGGAGAGTTCGAAACGGGCGAAGATCTCGAGGGCCTTGGTGACGTCGACCGGGGCGCCGGGCGTGGCGGGCGGGGGCGTGTAGTTGAGTTCGCAGAGGCCGGCGTGGCCGGTGCCGGCGTTGTGCCAGCCGGCGGAGCTCTCGGCGGCGAGGTCCGGCGCGGCTTCGTAGACCTCGATGGCGAGGCGCGGGTCGAGGCATTTGAGCATCGCGCCGAGGTGAGCGGACATGATGCCGCCGCCGATGAGGACGACGTCGGGGGCGGAGGGCGGGGGCATGGCGGCGGGGGGGTGCAGGCGGGGCGAGAGGGCGTAGGCGTAGCGGACGGCGGCAGGCGGCCAAGAACGAACGCGCGGCGTCGGCGCGGGGGGGTGGCGGAAGCGGGCCGCGCGGCGGAGGGCGGAGGCGGAGGGCGGAACGCGGAAGGGCGGAGGCGTTGAATGTGACACCGGCGGGGACGTCGCCGGCTGAGAAGTCATTGCAGGAGCTGGAAGGAACCACGGATTGTCACCGATGGGCACGGATGTGATCCGGGTTTGTGAGGCGAATCCGTGGTTCACCCGTTTGAGTCCCGGCGGCTGACGGGGCAGCCCCTGGGAAGCTTTGAAACAGGATCCAACTCCACTCAGGCGTGTTGTGACGGGGTCGCCCCGGCTTCCGCACTCCGCACGATGTCCAAGATGATCCCGATCATCGTTCGCGCCAGCAGGTCGCCGCCTGCGGCAAATTCTCCGGCTCCCGTCCTCGGCGGCGACCTGCCGGCTGACGCCCGATAGCCGCTAAACTATAATCTCAAAAAGCCCTATATAGTGACATCGCGCTTCAAACCTGAAGCTATCAAGCGCCCGAGGCTGGAAAGCGGGACCGTGATAAGCATATCTTGGCCGAACGTCGCAGCCGTGCCGGCTGTCTGCGTTGGCTCAGGCGGCTGGCTAGCGCTTTCCGGGGAATCGCTGCCTGAAGTGGACGATCGTAACCACCCGAAGCTCATCGTCCGTAAATGCGTAAATGATCCGATATGGCGCCTCATGCACTTCCTTGAGATTGGCCTCGGGATACTCGTGAACCGGATGTCCTTGCGCGGGCGAAATTGCAGCCCGGTCGACTCGCTCCACAATGCGCGCAACCATCCGTGCGGCGTAAAACTCCGAATCCTGCGCGATGAACTTTTTGATCGACCGCAGGGCCTTCCGTGCCTCCGACGACCAAACGATGTTCACGGCAGCGCGAACTCTTTCCGAATCGCGGCGTGAGAGTGAACTCGCCCGCCCTTGATATCCGCCAGTCCAGCTTCGATTTTCTGCCGCACGTAGATGCGATACATGAGATCGTCCCACGAAGACGACGCCGGAAGATCCCGGACAAGCCTGATCGCCTGCGTCTTGACGCTACGTCGCTGCGCTTTTGCTGTCGGCATGACGGTAAATTTGGCACCGGACGCACGCATGGCAAGCGGCTCGTCGACTAACGGCAAAGGTGCGAAGACATGAGGTGGTCGGCCGGATCGAGGCATTTGAGCATGGCGCCGAGGTGGGCGGACATGATGCCGCCGCCGATGAGGACGACGTCGGGGGCGGAGGGCGGGGGCATGGCGGCGGGACGTAAGTGGGCGGGAGACCGTAGGCGTAGCGGGCGGCGGCAGGCGGCCAAGGATGAACGCGCGGCGACGGCGCGGGGCCGCGGCGGAAGCGGGCCGCGCGGCGGAGGGCGGAGGCGGAACGGCCGAACGCGGAGGGCGGAACGCGGAAGGGCGGAGGCGTTCAATGTGACACCGGCGGGCACGTCGCCGGCTGAGAAGTCATTGCAGGAGCCGGAAGGAACCACGGATTGTCGCTGATCCTAGACCGCATATTTCACACCCCGAGGGGTGGAATATGCGCCCTGTCGGGCCGACTTCGTCGGGCTTGGCCGCGACCACCTCGCTCCGCGCTTCGGGCGGACGGATACTTCTCCAAGAGGCGTCTACATCGCGGTGAAAAATCCGGGCTAGATTCCGCATCTGGGTGAACCGCACATCTTCGCTTATCCGCGCTAATGAAATAGCCGCGGGAAACTCCCCGGTATCTCTTCAATTCGCTCCGGAGGTGAACGACTCGAATCCACGGGTTCGAACGCCATTCATGATGAGCGTCCATTAGCGCGGATCAGCGGCTCCGCTTTCCGAGTGTTTCAGGTTAATAGACCTTGTCGAACGACATGCCGTTGAACCGGTAGACACCGCCGTCGCCCAAGCCGAACCAGAGCCGGTCGCGCCGGTCGCGATAGATGGTCCACACCATGGCGCCGGGCAGTCCGTCGCGTTGGGTGAAGTGAGTCAGCTGCGCGCCGTCGTAGCGCCACACCCCGCTGTCGCGCGTGCCGAACCACAGGTGGCCGGCCGCGTCTTCGGCGATGGAGAACACCCGACCCAAGGATTCCGCCGCGCCCTTGTCCTTGAGACCGAGGCCGTGCTGTTCGGTGAAGTTGGCCAGTGACCGACCGTCATACCGCAGCACGCCGATGCCGTTGTTGCCGATCCACAGCACGCCGCGGCTGTCTTCGAACACACTGCGGACGTGAAACGGCTCCTTGTTCGCCGCGCGGCCCGGGGTGCGGTCGTCCAGGATCGTGAAACTCCGTCCGTCATAGCCAAACACCGCCGGATACGTCCCAAACCAGATCATCCCGTTGCGCCCGCGGCTGATGCTGGTGAGGCGGAAGTCGCCTCGGTTGGCGACCTCCGCCGGCACCGGGAAGGGCAGAAATTCAAGCCTCCGGCCATCCCAGCGATACACCCCTTGGCCATTGAACGGGGCCGCGGGTTTTCCGCTATCGCCGAGAAACCAGAGATCGCCGGTCTCCTTGCGCCAAGTCTGTCGCAGGGTGACGTTCCGGTCGTCCTGATTTCGTCCGACTGGGGTCGTGAACGCTTTGCCATCGAAACGGCTGATTCCTTGTCCGGTCCCGAACCACAGGTTTCCGGCCGCATCCTCCTGAATCGTTCGAACCTGATTTCCGCTCAAGCCATCGGCCGCCGTGTAGTAGGAAAACGCGCGCCCATCCCAACGGCTCACGCCCTCGGCGTGGCTGCCGAACCAGAAATGCCCCCGGCTATCCTCAAAAATCGCGCAAATCCCGGAGGTGAACCGGAGGGAGGCGCGCGAAGGTTTCGCCGCCGCGACCGTGGCGGGCGACCGGTCGATCCGGACCTCCCGCCCATTGGCCTCGGATGCGCCCTGTCCGGACTGAGCGCCGATCGCAAACGCGACGGTGCAGAGAAGGGAAATCCGCCGAGTGAGGGCGGTCGTCAGCATCGTCCGTCGATCATCAAAGGTGGGCCACGACGGCAGCCGGCGCGACTTCAGCGAAAGCAGCCGACATGAAGGAGGTGGGCGAGTCTGGTTCGGCCTTTTCAATGGGAGTCGAGCACCCTAGCCGCCCACGTATCCTTGTCGACCAGCGTGGAGTGGTTCACGGCCACGTCGGAACAGTCGCTCATCCCCTTGATTACTTTCTTCACGCTTTCAGCTGCGGGACCGGGCGATCTCACACGTTGCCGGCTGAGAACTCATTTCGGGAGCAGGCAGGCCCCCCGATTTTCACCGATGGGAACCGGTGCGATCCGGGTTCGTAGCGGCGAATCCGGGGTTCAACCGTTGGAGGCCCTGCCGGTGGCTCGGTCCCGCGGCAACGAGGAGCGAGGCAACCCAGGTGCCGGTCGTCGCCGGGGCTCGTTCACGGCCGCCGGTTCCACGGTTGGAGCGGCGGAGATATCGAGTGCGGAGCGGGGCGGAAGGGGCGTCGAATCAGGCGGGGACTATCGTGCGGTCGACCCCAAACCCCAAAGCCTGACCCCATCCGGCTCTGCCCGCATCAAGGAACTCGGCACCCAGTTTGGCTTGAAGGGCCTGTGTTGCCGCTCGTTCTGGGCGACCGAAGCCGCGTGCCATCTCGCCATCTGCGCCTACAACC
>JBILLY010000485.1:0-4348 GCA_044375835.1 Opitutaceae bacterium | reverse complement strand
CTTCGAGCCGCTTCGCGCCGCCTTGCTCCGCTGGCTCGCGCGCGGCGTGCTCGTCGCCGACACCTACGGCCCTCCGCTCGTCTGGGCCGCCGCGCATCCGTTGGCGTTGATCAAGATCAACGCCGACGAACTCCGCTCCCTGCCCACCGCGACGGCCGTTTCCCCGCCGTCCGCAGGCCCCCTCCCCCCGCCTCCGGGTCCGACCCGCCGCTGGGTCGTCTCCGACGGACCGCGCCGCGTTGTCGTCTGGGAAGGTGCCATCGCCGCCGAGATCACCCCGCCCGCCGTCGCCGAAATCTCCGCCACCGGCTCCGGCGACGTGCTCCTGGCCTGCCTGCTCCAAGCGCTTTTCATTCACCGCCGACCGCTCGTCGACGCCGTGCGCTACGCCCTGCCCTACGCGTCCGCCAACGCCGCGCACCCCGGCATCGCCGAGTTTCCGGAGCCTCCGGGGGCCGAAAAACTTCCGCCGCTGCCGCCCTCGTGATTTCAGCTCGAATTCCCGCGAAATAATCCTTGCTTTCAATTTCTCCAAACCGCTTAGTCCGCCCTTTTATTTTATGAAAGCGACCATCAAGACCCAAGGCCAGCAGTTCACTGTGTCCGAGGGCGACATTCTCACCGTGAACCGCTATCCCGGCACCGAAAAAGGCGCGATCGTCGAGATCAAGGACGTGCTCGCCGCCGGTGAAGGCGAATCCTACAAGGTCGGCAAGCCCACCCTCGCCGGCGCCGTCGTTTCCGCCACGATTCTGGAGAACAAGCGCGGCGACAAGGTCATCGTTTTCAAGAAGAAGAAGCGCAAGGGCATGGAGCGCAAACGCGGCCACCGCCAGGAGCTCTCCGTCATCAAGATCGACTCGATCAAGGCCTGAGGCCACCCGACAACCCACTTAAAAGGAGACCACCACCATGGCGCACAAAAAAGGTCAGGGCACATCCACCAACGGTCGCGAGAGCCACTCGAAGCGACTCGGCGTGAAAATGTTCGGCGGCCAGAAGGCCATCGCGGGCAACATCATCGTCCGTCAGCGCGGCACCAAGCTGCACCCGGGCAAGAACGTCGGCCTCGGCCGCGACTTCACCCTCTTCGCCCTCGCGGACGGCACCATCCAGTTCGACAAGGCGCACCGCAAGGTGAACGTCGTCACCGCCTGAGCGACGTCCGTTTCGATTTCCTCGCTTTCCAGCGGGCCGGTCCTTGTGACCGGCCCGTTTCGTTTTCCGCCTTCGCCGCCCGTCCGTAGTTCCGCGGCTTGCTCGCCGGCCGGGCCGCCGCCAGCGTCCGACGCCATGTCCGATCGCCTCGACGCCCTGCTCCGCCAGCGCGCCCTGCTCCGCGAACACGTGGCTTGGCTCGACTCCGAGATCGCCGCCGCCCAAGCCGCCGAGGAACGCGCCCCCGCGGACTCCTCGCCCACCCCGTTCGCTTCCGCCGCCGCTCCGACGCCCCGCGTCGAGTCGCCCGCCGCGCGCCCCCCCGCCGCACCGGCCGTCGCGCCTCGTCCCGCTCCGCCCCCCCCCGCCGCTCCGACGCTTGTCGCCGCGCAGGCGGACGAGATTCTCGAGACCTACCGCACCCCGGCCAATTCGCTGCAATCGGACGTGCGCAAAGGCTGCTTCCTCTACTTCTTCGCCGCCCTCGCGCTCGTGGGCCTCGGCGTCACGGCGCTTTACTTCCTCATCGGCACGCGACGCTGAAATTCCCGCCGCGCCTCGCCCAACGGTCGCTTGGCTCTCAGCTGACCGCGGGATAACTGCCGAGCCACTTCACCAGCGGGCAGAATTTCCGCAGCTGCGCGATCGCGTCCTTCATCGCCGCATCGTCGTAGTGGCCGGTTACATCGAGGAAGAAGTAGTAGTCCCACGGGCGCTTCTTGCTCGGGCGCGACTCGATCTTCGACAGGTTGATGCCCCGCTCCGCCAGCGGCATCAGCATCTTCAGCAACGCCCCGGAATGCGACGCCGCCTCGTCCCCGAGCGACACCACGAGGCTCGTGATGTCCTTGCCGCCGCCGACCGGCCCGGACGGTTTTTTCCCGAGCACAAAGAAACGCGTCGTGTTGTCCGCCTTGTCCTGGATGTTCCGCTCCACGATCGGCACGCCGTAGTGCTCCGCCGCGAGTTCGCCCGCGATCGCCGCCGCGCCCGGCTCCTGCTTCACCATCTGCACCGCCCGCGAGGTGCTCGGCGCGTCGATCAGCTGCGCGTGCGGCAGGTGCCGCTGCAACCAATGCCGGCACTGCGCCAGCGCCTGGTCCTTCGAATACACCCGCACGATGTTCTCGAGCGACGAGTTCGAAATGAGCGCGTGGTTGATCTCGAGATAGATCTGCGCGACGACCTTCAGGTCGCTCTCGACGAAGCTGTCCAGCGCCTCGCGCACGGAGCCTTCGGTCGAATTCTCGATCGGGATCACCGCGTAGTCGGTCTCGCCCTTCTCCACCGCGGTAAAAATATCCCCGACCGTCGCCATCGCGTGGTAGTCGACGCTCGCGCCGAACTTTTTCAGCGCCGCCGCGTGCGTGTTGCTCGCCTCCGGCCCGAGGTAGGCGATGAGCAGCGGCTTCTCCAGCGCGATCGCCGCCGACATGATTTCCCGGTAGATCGCCCGCAGCGCCTCGTTCTTGATCGGGCCGACGTTCTGGCCGGTCACCTTGCGCAGGACCGCGTCCTCCCGCTCGGCGACATAGATCTGGCCGCCCGCATTGCGCTTCACCTTGCCGATCTCGGCCGCGAGCGCCAACCGCTGGTTCAGCAGTTCGACGAGCTGTTTGTCGATCGAATCGATCTTTTCGCGAATCGGGGCGAGGTCCATGTCAGGAAGTCGTCGGGTTCGCGGCCGCCTCGCCGCCCGCGGTCTCGGTCGGCGCCGCCGCGTCGGCCGCCGGCTCGGGACGCGCCATCGGCTCCACCGGCGCGAGCGGGGTTTCGAGCGGCAGCTGCTCGTCGGCCAGACCCATGTCCGTGTCCGTCGGCGTATGCGAATTGGAATTCGTCTTCAGCCACTCGTCGATCTGCCGCGACGACAGCACGTCCGACGCCGGCAACTCGTCGAGGGACTTGACGCCGATAAACTCCAAAAACTGGTCCGTCGTCCCGTATTGGATCGGCCGGCCGGGCGCATCCGCGCGCCCGACGATGTAAACCAGGTCGCGCTCGAGCAGCTTGTTGAGCCCCGCTTCGGCCGACACGCCGCGGATCGTCTCGATCTCACCGCGCGTCACCGGCTGCCGATACGCGATCACCGCCAGCGTCTCGATGGCCGATTGGCTCAGCTTCACCGGCGGCGGCTCCTGCCGCAGAATCCGCACCCACCGCGCGAATCGCGGCTGCGTCACCAGGCGGTAGCCGGCGTTGCCCTCGATCAGCAGCAACCCTTCGTCCGCCGTGCGCAAATCAGCCGCGATCGCGTCCATCGCCTCGCGAATCTGCGTCGCCGTCACGAGCGAGGGCACATCCACGTAAAGCTCCGGATCGTCCGCCGTCTCGACCACGATCTCCGCCGGCTCTTCGGCGGCGGGCACTGCCGCCGCGGGCGCGGCCTCGCCTCCCGCGGGTGCAGCGTCGCCCCCCGAAGGCGCCGTCGCCGTTGCCGCCGCTCCGCTCGCTCCCGCCGCGCCTTCTCCCGCCTCGCCGGCGTCGTCGCCGAACGACAACCGCGCCGCCTGCTCGTGGAATCGCGTGAACGCCGCCTGGATATCCTTGATCGACAGCGGCTGGCTCGACGACAGCAGCAATGCCTTCAGCACTTTTTTCAGGTTGAATGCCATGCGGGTAGAATCGCCCCGAGTGATGGGTTTGGCTCCGGCACACGCAACCTGATTCTCGTGCCGGCGCTGCCACGCCGCGCCCGAAAACTCCCTTGCCCACCGCGCGCGCCGCTGGTTCGTTCCGCCCTCCGCCGCCGCGCCTTCACGCCTCTCCCGCTTTCCGCCCCTCACACCTCCGTCCACTCCCGTTTTTCATGCCCTCCTCCGACTCGCTCCGCCCCCATTCCTCCGTCGTCGTCGACGGTAACGACCGCGCGCCCGCCCGCTCCATGCTACGCGCCGTCGGATTCACCGACGAGGACTTCAAAAAGCCCCAGATCGCCGTCGCCGCGTCCGCCAGCAACATGACGCCCTGCAACGTCCACCTCGGCGACCTCAGCGAGCACGCCCAGAAGGGCATCAACGCCGCCGGCGGCAAGGCCGTATATTTCAACACCATCACGGTCACAGACGGCATCAGCATGGGCACGCAGGGCATGCGCTACTCCCTCGTCTCCCGCGATGTCATCGCCGACTCCATCGAGACCGCCGTCGCCGCCGAGGGCTTCGACGGCCTCGTCGCCATCGGCGGTTGC
>JBILLY010000486.1:0-4348 GCA_044375835.1 Opitutaceae bacterium | reverse complement strand
GGGCGAGGTGCAGACGGCGTTGTCGGCGGCGCTGCAGGCGCGGACGGCGGCCGAGAGCGAGGCGCAGAAGCTCGGGGCGGTGACGCAGCAACTGGCGAGCGTGACGGCGGAGCGCGACCGGTTGGCCGGGGAGCAGCGCACGTTGGCGGCGGCGCGAGATGGCGCGGCGCAGCAGGTGACGGAGCTTTCAACCAAGAACGACGCGCTGACGAAGCAACTGGAGGCCGCGACGCAGGCAGCGCAGCGGGGCGGGGCGGCGACGGCGGAAGTGGCGACCTTGCGGACGCAGCTGGCCCAGGTGCAGACGGCGTTGTCGGCGGCGCTGCAGGCGCGGACCGCGGCCGAGAGCGAGGCGCAGAAGCTCCGCGCGGTGACGCAGCAACTGGCGAGTGTGACGGCGGAGCGCGACCGGTTGGCCGGGGAGCAGCGCACGCTGGCGGCGGCGCGGGATGGCGCGGCGCAGCAAGTGACGGATTTGACCGCGACGGTCGACTCGTTGACGAAGCGATTGGACGCGGCGACGCAGGCGGCGCAGCGGGGCGGGGCGGCGACGGCGGAAGTGGCGACGTTGCGGACGCAGCTGGGCGAGGTGCAGACGGCGTTGTCGGCGGCGCTGCAGGCGCGCCAGGAGGCGGAGGCCAAAGGCGCGCGGCTCGGGGAAATCACCCAGCGCCTGACGACCGTCATCGAGGAGCGCGACCGGCTGCTGTTGCAGCAGCAGGCAACGGCCAAGGACCGCGAGAGTTTCGAAGCGGCGAAGGCGCAGATGGCGACGGCCGAGCGGGCGATCGCGGATCTGACGGCCCAGAACGACAGTCTCAAAAAGGACCTCGAAGTCGCGAAGCAGAGCGCGGAAGCCGCGCTGGCGGCACAGGCGGCGGCGATCAAGGCGGCGCCGACCGACGCGATGCGGCTGGAGATGGCGACGTTGCAGAACCACGTGCGCACCCTCGAGACGCAGGTCGAGGAGGAGCGGAAGTCGTCGTCGCGCGAACTGGCGACGGTGGCGGGCCAGTTGCAAAGCGCGCGGGAATCGGCCCGGGCTTTGACGGAGGCGAACCGGGCGCTGATGCAGGCGCGGGGCGCCGAAGATGCCGCGATCAAGGGTGAACTCGATCAGGCGGCGGCGCGGTTGAAGTCGGCGTTGGCCGATCTCGACAAGGCGCGCGCCGACCAGGCGCGGCTTGCGGCGGATCTGGAGGCGCGCATGCGCGATCTCGAGCAGGCGAAGACCGCGGCCAAGGGCCCGGCGCAGGAGCGCGACAGCCTGCGCACGCAGGTGGAGGACATGTTCAACCGGCTTTCCGGCGCGGAGCGGCAGCTCGCGCAGCTGAAGCAACTGGCCGACAACGCGAAGGCCGAGACCGCCCAGGTGCGGGGCGACTACGTGATTCTGCAGCAAAAGCAGAGCGAGGCGGCCAAGGCGGCCGAGCAGCACGGCACGAGCGTCGCGGAACTGACCGGCCTGAACGAGCGGCTCGCCGCCGAGAAGTCCGCGCTCGAGCAGCAGCTCGCGCAGGCGCGCCGGGCGTCGGAGCAGGCGCTCGCCGAACTCGCCGACCTGCGCACCCGCGTGACGGCGGGCAGCCGCACGGCACAGGAGCAGGCGACGCGCGTGAACGAACTCACCGCGGCCAACGCGGATCTGCAGAAGCAGTTGACGGTGCTCGACGGGCAGCTCGGGACGCTGCGCGGCGACAACACCCGCCTGACCAGACTCGGGGAGGCCGCCGCCGCGTTGCGCGCCGAGCTGACCGACACGAAAGCCAAGCTCGCCGAGATGCAGAAGGCGGCCGAGCAGCACGGGGCGAGCGTGGCGGAGCTGACGGGTCTCAACCAGCGGCTGGCAGCCGAAAAAGCGGACCTCGAGCGCCGCGTGGCCCGCGACCAGCAGGGCGCCGAGAGTTTGCGGACGGAGTTGGCGGACCTGCGCGCGCGGGTGGCGGCCGGCGGGAAGGCGACGCAGGAGCAGCTGGCGACGATCGACCAGCTCGGGGCGGCCAACGAGAAGTTGCAGGGCCAGGTGAAGGAACTCGGCGACCAGCTGACGAGCCTGCGCGGCGAGAATGCCCGGTTTGCCCGCGCCGGCGAGGCGGCGGCGGCGTTGCGTGCCGAGCTCGCGGAGACGAAGACGCGGCTCGCGGACGCGCAGAAGGCGGCGGAGCAGCACGGCGCGAGCGTCGCGGAGTTGACCGGACTCAACCAGCGGCTCGCGGTCGAGAAAACGGACCTCGAGCGGCGGCTGGCGCGCGACCAACAGGGGGCCGAGGGCCTGCGGACGGAATTGGCGGACCTGCGCGCCCGGGTTGCGGCGAGCGGAAAGTCGACGCAGGAGCAGCTGGCGACGATCGACCAGCTCGGGGCGGCCAACGAGAAGTTGCAGGGGCAGGTGAAAGAGTTGGGCGGCCAACTGGCGGCGCTCCGCGGGGAGAACGCGAAACTGGCGTCGAGCGGCGACGCGGCGGCGGCGGCGGTGCGCGCGGAACTCGCGGAGGTGCGGACGAAGCTCGGCGAGACGCAGAAAGCCGCGGAGACCTACGGCGGGACGGTGGCGGAGCTGACCGGCGCGAACGAGAAACTCTCGACCGAACTGAAGGAATTGCAGGGCGCGCTGGCGACGCTGCGCGGCGAAAATATCCGCCTCGCGCAGAGCGATGCCGCGCGGCAGGACGCGGAGCAACGGGCGGCGAGTCTGGCCGCGGCGGCGACGCAGTTGACGACGGCGCAGCGGGACCTGGCGTCGGCCCGGAGCGAGATCGCCCGGCTCAGCGACACCGTCCAGGCACTGGAAAAAGACCGCACGACCCGGGTGGCGCAGTTGCAGCAGGAGAACCTCGCGATCGCCGCGCGGCTGCGGCAGGCGCAGGGCACGCTCGACCAGATCGCATCGGCGGCGCGGTTGCTGAACGGCGGCGGGTCGGCGGCGCCGTTGCCGCCGGCGAGCGTGCAGTCCACCCCGACGACACCGCCGCTCGTGACGCCGGCGCCGCGCTACCACACGGTGCAGGAAGGGGAATCGCTCACGCGCATCAGCATGCGTTTCTACGGTTCGCCGAACCGCTGGCAGGATATCTACGACGCCAACCGCGAGGTGCTGAAGGGCGAGAACTCCCTGCGGCCCGGCCAGCGTTTGCGGATTCCGTGAGGTTGGTTGGGTCGCGAAACGGCCCGCCGAGACCTGATCCCCGATGAGCGGCGGCGCCGCGCGATGGCGAGGCGCGACGCGGTGCGGATGAGGCGCGCCGGAGGCGGGGGGGCCCCCCGCGCCGGGCGGGGGCGGCGGCCCGCTCAGGGCGGGCCGGGCACGGGGGCGGTGAGGACGCTCGTGCGGGTGTTGTTGGCGGGCACGGCGTCGACGGTGCCGAGGGGATTGGCGAGCACGGTGGAGAAACGCAGCGAGCCGGCGGCGGCGAGGGCGGCGGCGTCGACGGGCACGGAGGCGACGTAGGTCTCGCCGGGGGCGAGGCTGGGGACGGGCTGGGCGGGCGCGGTGACGGCGCCGGCGGTGATGCCGAGGGCGAGGCCGGAGACGGTGCGGCCGCTGCGGTTTTGCACGGTGAACCGCATCTGGCCGGCGGCGGTGTCGTAGTAGTGCGCGGCGACGGCGGTGTCGACGTAGGCTGAGTTGGCGGCGTTGAGGGCCGTGCCCAGATTCAGGATACCGCGGCCGTAGGCGGGGTCGGCGCCGGGGGCGCCGGTGTCGTTGGCGGTGGCGACGAGCAGGGCGGCGGCCTGGGCGGGGGTGAGCGCGGGGTTTTGCGAGAGGACGGCGGCGACGGCGCCGGCGACGAGCGGGGCGCTGGCGGAGGTGCCGTCGACGTAGACGCGGGCGCCGTCGAGCCAGGCGGTCTGCACGCCGTAGCCGGGCGCGGTGAGCTGGAGCTGGGCGCCGGAGTTGGAAAAGGCGACCTGCTGCTCGGCCTTGTCGACGGCGCCGACGGAGAGGACGCGGGGATCGGCGGCGGGCCAGGCGAGCTGGGCGGCCTGGTCGTTGCCGGCGGCGGCGACGAGGAGGACGCCGCGGGCGGCGGCGTAGGCGATGGCGGCGTCGAGGACGGGGCCGGTGGCGTAGCCGCCGAGGGAGATGTTGACGACGCGGGCGCCGGCGTCGACGGCGGCGACGATGGCCTGCGAGAGCGTGAAGAGGTCGCTGACGCCGGTCGCATCCGTGACGCGGATACTGAGGAGATCGGCGGCGGGGGCGACGCCGGGGGCATCGGACGCGGCGCCGGCGGCGAGGGCGGCGACGCCGGTGCCGTGGCCGTCGTTGACGCCGGTGCCGGGGGCGAGGCCGAGGCCGATATCGAGGGTGCGGAGGCGGGCGGAGCCGAAGGTGGCGTCGGGGGCG
>JBILLY010000484.1:0-4351 GCA_044375835.1 Opitutaceae bacterium | reverse complement strand
GCCGGCGGCGCCGCCGACCTGCGCGGTGTAGGCGCCCGGGGCGAGCGTGACGAGGACGGCGGCATCGCGGCTGCCGGCGCCGAAGGCGAAGGCGCCCACGGTGCGCGCGGCGTCGGCGAGTTCCGCGGCGGTGGCGGCGGCTTGGCCGGCGACGGCGGTGGGCGTGCTCCAGTCGTCGTTTTGCGCGACGAGGGCGGTGCCGGCGTAGATGGCGAGGCGCGGGTCGGCGAGGGCGCCGGCCACGCCGAAGCCGGCCAAGGCGGCGCCGACGCCGCGGACGAGGACGCGTTTCGGCGAGTTGCCGGTGACGACGAAGCCGCCGATGAGCACGCCGTCGCTGGCTTCCACGGTGCCGCGGGAGGAGATGTTGACGAGGCGCTGGAACTCGCCGGTGGGATTGGCGCTGGCGTCGTAGATCTCGGCGAGGGCGACACCGGTCTCGCCGCCGTCGAGCACGTGCATGGTGTAGGCGCCGGGCGCGAGGGTCGTGAGGAGCGCGGCGTCGCGGGTGCCGGCGGCGAGGGCGAAGGCGCCGACCTGGGCGAAAGCGGCGGCGGTGTCGGTGCCGGACCAGTCGTCGTTCTCGAGGACGAGTTTGCCGGTGGCGTCGAAGAGCTGGAGGCGGGGATTGGCGAGGGCGCCGGTCACGCCGAAGCCGGCGAGGGCGGGGCCGACGGCGCGGAGGAGGACGCGTTTGGGGGCGTTGCCGCCGACGACGAAGCCGGTGATGAGGGTGCGCTCGGCGGCCGGGCCGATGCGGGCGCGGGAGCTGAGGTTGGCGAGGCGGTCGGTGCGCACGGTCGTGGCGGCGAGGCCGGCGAAGTTGACGACGGGTTGGTTGGGCACGGCGATGGTGCCGGCGACCGTGGTGGTGGGGGCGTCGACGTTGCCGCTGATGGTGGCGACGGCGGTGCCGGCGGGGGCGGCGGCGGTGAAGCGGCCGTCGGCGGCGACGGTGCCGAGCGCGCCGGTGACGAGGGCGGGCGTCTGGGCGAGGACGAGGACCTGGCCCTGGGTGCCGACGATGCTGCGGGTGCCGCCGGTGGCGGCGTTGAGATTGGAGGACTGGTAGTAGCCGGCGAGGGCGGCGGTGGGGCCGGCGGCGGGCTCGAGCACGGTGGAGAACGACAGGTCGATCTCCTCGACGCGGCCGGAGATGACGCCGGCGGCGAGGCGGCCGCGCACGGTGACGGAGCGGGCGACGGCGCCGCGGGCGGGCTCGCCCGGCAGGGCGGAGGCGGCGGGCACGTCGATGACGATGACGGCGACGAAGGTGCCGTCGGGCAGGAGCACGAAGTCGAGGGCGGTGTTTACGCCGAGGGTGGGCGCGACGATGAGCATCGTGCCGTTGGGCGACTGCGGGAGGAGCGAGGCGGCGACGTTGCCGGCGCGGGGATTGGCGGGGGTGCCGGCGGTGCCGAAGAAGACGCTCGGGCCGGCGGCGGCCACGGCGAAGCTGCGGTCGACGTCGGGCGCGGCGGCGAAGACGGTGTTGCCGGCCTGGGAGGCGCGGACGACGACGGTGCCGGGGGTGCCGGTGAGGGTGAGGACGGAGCCGTTGAGCAAAGCGGGGCCGCTGACGACGGTGAACGTGACGGGCAGACCGCTGCTGGCGGTGGCGCTCAGGGTGATGGGGGCGGCGGCGGTAGTGCGGTCGGCGAGGGCGGCAAACGCGATGGTCTGCGCGGTCTTGGCGACGGCGGTGACGGTGCGGTCGAGGGAGACGGACTCGCGGTTGGCGTCGCCGGCCTGGGTGGCGCGGACGACGGCGGAGCCGGCGGCGTTGAGCACGAGGGAGGAGCCGGTGAGGGTGGCGTTGCCGGAGACGAGCGTGAACGTCACGGGCAGGCCGCTGCTGGCGGTGGCGGTGAGGGCGATCGGCGCGCCGACGGCGAGACCGGTGGCGGGAACCTCGAAGGCGAGCGTCTGCGGGGCCTTGGCGATGACCAAAAAGGCGCTGCCGGAGCCGGTGTGGTTGGTATCGGCGGACGAGGCGGTGACGGGGTAGGTGCCGGCGGCGACGGGCGAGCCGGACGGGTAGGCGACGTTGAGCGCGACGGACGGCGTGGACGTGACGACGGCGGATTTGGCCGTGCCATCATAGACCTGGGAAAGGCCGCTGAAGGCGATCGCGACGGGGGCGGGAGAGATATTGGCCGTGGGCACCGGCACGGTGAGCGTGTAGTTGCCGGCGTCGGTGCCGCCGAGGCTTAGGCCGGTGACGGTCACGGGTTTGGCGGTGCCGGCGGCGGCGTTGGCAAAGGCGCCCTGGGCGGATCCGGTCTGGAGCGTGACGGTGTCGCTGCCGGCGATGCCGACGAGGGAGGCGGCGCCGAGCTCGAGGCCGGCGACGGCGGTGCCGTCGTAGAGGCGGTTGCGGGCGGTGAGGCCGGAGACGGTGAGGGTCTTGGCGGTGATGCTCGCGGTGGTGGTCGGCTGGGTGAGGGTGTAGTGCGTGGCGTGCGTGCCGGAGAGCGCGAGGCCGGAGACGGTGACGGTTTTGCCGGTGCCGATGGTCTTGGTGGCAAAGGCACCCGCGGCGCCGGAGGTGACGAGCGTGACGGTATCGCCGGAGACCACGCCGACGAGGGCGGCGCTGCCGAGGTTGAGCGCGGCGGCGAAGGTGGCGTCGTAAACGCGATTTTGGGCGGTGACGCCGGCGACCGTGAGCGTCACCTGCGCGACCGTGATGGTGACGGAGCCGGTGCCGACGTTGCCGGCGGCATCGGTGGCGGTGAGAGAAACCGTGAAGGGACCGCTGACGGTGGGGGAGCCGGAAATCACGCCGGTGGCCGTATCGAGCGCGAGGCCGGCGGGCAGACCGGTGGCGCCGTAGCTGACGGCGGCGCCGGTGGCGGTGACGGTGTAGGAGAACGCGGACTTGTAGGTCGCGGCGGCGGTGAGGGCGCTGGAGATGACCGGCGGCGTGGTATCGACGAGCACGGCGGTGGTCACGGGCGCGGTGAAGGCGAGCGGGATGTTGTTGCCGAGGCCGTCGGTGAGCGTGGCGCCGTTGAGATCGACGGTGGCGGCGACGGCGAGGCCGTCGGTATCGGTGTCGCCGGCCTGGACGGTGTAGTTGAACTTGAGGGCCGTGGAGGTGCTGGTGGCGGTGTCGTAGGTGGCGTAGGCGGTGGCGCTGCCGACCGTGAGCGTGAGGCGGGGCGAGCCGGTGACGACGATGGCGGCGCTGGGCGTGACGGTGAAACCGAGGACGGTGCCGGCCTTGTAGCTGCCGGCCGCGGGGCCGGTGGCCTGGACGAAGGTGGGCACGACCTGGAGGGTGGCGGCGGCGCTGGTCGCGGTGGCGGTGCTGCCGGAGGAGGAGACGACGACATCGTAGGAGCTGGCGTCGGCGGCGGTCAGGCCGGTGCGGGTGTAGCTGGCGGCGGTGGCGCCGGTGACGGGGTTGCCGCCTTTGCGCCATTGATAGGAGAGCGTGGGCGCGCCGCCGGCGATGACGGCGAAGGTGACGTTGCCGCCGTTGGCGACCGCCTGGGCGGTGGGCGGCACGATGACGACGGGGGCGGCGGTGGAGACGGTGGTGCCGACGAGATCGTAGATTTCCCAGAGAGCGTCGCCGGTGCCGCTCGTGGCGGTGACCTGCGCGGTGTAGCTGCCGGTGCCGATGCGCTGGGCGGCGACGAGGGCGGCGTCCTTGCTGTCGGTGGCGAGCGGGAAGGCGCCGGCCTGGGTGGCGGCGGCGGCGACGGTGGAATCGCCGGCCCAGTTGTCGTTGGTGGCGACGACGGTGGTGCCGTTGGTGTCGAAGGCGGTGAGCACGGGGTCGGCGTGGCCGGTGGAGCCGAGGCCGGGGCCGACGGCGCGGACGAGGAGTTTCTTGGTGGCGGAATTGGCGAGCGTGAAGCCGCCGGCGAGCGATTGCGTGGCCGAGAGCGGGCCGCGGAAGGCGACGTAGGCGAGGCGGGAGGGCGGGTTGAGGTCGGCGTCGGCGATGGTGACGCGGACGGCGCCGGTGGCGCCGCCGACACCGGTGACGCGCACGCGGTAGGAGCCGGCGGGGAGGGAGACGTAGGCGACGGCGTCCTTGCTGCCGGTGGCGAGGGCGGTGAGGCCGAGGCGGGCGTAGGCGGCGGAGAAGCCGGCGTCGGTGATGGTGCCCCAGTCGTCGTTGGTGGCGACGGAGGTGCCGGCGGCGTTTTCGATCACGAGTTGCGGATCGGCGAGCGGGCTGCCCACACCCGTGAGCGAGGGGCCGTAGGCGGCGACGACGAGTTGCTTGGCGGCGGTGCCTTCGACGGTGAAGTAGCCGGAGACGCCGGCGGAATCGGCGACGCGGGAGAGGACGGTGTAGACGAGGGGATTGGGGAGGACGGTGACGGCCGAGGTG
>JBILLY010000482.1:0-4354 GCA_044375835.1 Opitutaceae bacterium | reverse complement strand
GGTGGAGGCGGGGGACGCTGATTTGCGCTGATGTCTCGGAGGTGTGGGCCGCGAGGGAGATCGGCGGAGGACGGAGCGCGGCTCAGGCGGGGGGGAGGGGGACGAAGCGGCCGTGTTGGGCCATGGAGGTGCGGGCGGCTTCGAGGACGCGGACGACGGCGAGACCGAAATCGGCGCTGGCGGCGGGAATGCGGCGCGAGCGGATGCAGTCCACGAATTCCTGGTCCTGTTTCACGAGCGGCTCGGAGAGGCGGACCTTGGGGATGGTGATGGCGCCGTCGCGGAGGATCATCTGGAACTCGCCGAAGGAGCGGTAGTGGTCGGCGGTGACGCCCTTGTCGTAGTAGCGGATGGGCTCGAGGTTGTTCATGTCGTCCCAGACGGCCATCTTGTGGTCGCCGACGACGGTGAGTTGGCGGACCTTGCGCGGGTTGAGCCAGGAGGTGTGGACGTGGCAGAGGACGCCGCGGGGGTAGCGGAGAGTGAGGAAGCCGATGTCCTCGACGTTTTCCTGGAGGAAAAAGCCGCCGGCGGCGGAGACCTCGATGGGGTCGGCGCCGAGGAGGTAGTTGAAGATCGAGATGTCGTGCGAGGCGAGGTCGTGGAGGGCGCCGACGTCGCGGCGCACGGGGCCGAGGTTGGTGCGGGTGGCGTCCATGTAGTAGACGCGGCCGAGTTCGCCGCGATCGAGGTCGATCTTCAGGTGCTGGACGGCGGGGTTGTAGAGGAAGACGTGGCCGACCATCAGAATGCGCCGGCGCGCGGCGGCGAGATCGCGGAGGGCGCGGCATTCGTCGAGGGTGGCGGCGAGGGGTTTCTCGCAGAGCACGTCTTTGCCGGCCTCGAGGGCGTCGCGCACGAGGGCGACGTGGCTGTGGACGGGAGTGGCGACGACGACGGCGTCGATATCGGGTGCGCGGGTGACGGCGGCGGGATCGGTGACGGTGTCGAGATCGCGGAATTGTTTCTTGGCGAGGGCGAGGCGGGCGGGGGCGGCGTCGCAGACGCGCACGGCGTCGCAGTCGTCGATCGCGCGGAAGCTGCGGACGTGGTTGGGGCCCCACTGGCCGAAGCCGATCACGCCGACGCGCACGGTCGAGGAAGCTGGGTTCATCCGGTCGAAATTTCGCGGCGGGAGCGGAGGAGTGTCGAGGGGGAAGATGACGGGAGCTACGCAGCGGGGCGGGAGCGGCGGCGGGATTTACGGCCTTTTGAAGGCGGCGGCGGGGGGCGGGCCGACGAGGAGGAAAAACTCGGTCTCGCCGCGGGGCGGGCAGTGTTCGCGGACCCAGTTTTGCACGAAGTAGAACGGGCTGCCGGCGGGCACGGGGGTGCGGTGGGCGCCGAGGTCGGCGACGAGGTGTTTCTGGACGACGATGACGGTCTCCGGCGGCAGATCGCGGAGGGCATGGAAGACGCGGCGGAAGAGGGCGGGATGGAAGGCGAGTTCGGTTTCCTGAGCCCATTCGACGGGCAGGGGATTGCGAGCGGGGGAACGGATCCACGCGGCGGAGAAATCGGTGAGGATGGCGTGGGGGCGGCGGTCGGCGGCGAGGCGGCCGCGGAGGGCCTGCAGATCGGCGAGGACCGCGTGGAGGTGGGTGTTGGTGCGGAGGCCGGCGCCGCCGGGGAGCACGGCGCCCACGTCGTGGGTGAGGTGCGCGGCGGGGTGATCGAGGTAGGGGAAGCGGTGGCGGCCGATCGCGAGCGCGGCGACGGCCGCGACGGCGAGCGGAACCAGCAGCCACTGCGCGCGGGTGGGGTGGATCGGCGCGAGCGGGGAGACGGCGGGCGAAGGCGCGGGGGCGGGCGCGGTGAGTTCGCGGCCGAGGCGCCAGAGGACGACGAGGAGCGGACCGGCGCAGAGGGCGGGGGTGTTGTAGCCGAGCGAGACCGCGGTGGTCCAACCGAGGCCGGCGACGGCGACGGCGGCGAAACGGGCGTCGGGCGGGAGCTTTGGTCGCGCGGCGAGGCCCAGGGCCGCGACAAGGCCGTGCAGGACGAAGGTGGCGAAGGCGAACCAACCGGGGTGCGTGGCGAGGGCGGCGGCGAGGACGGCGGCCGGGGCGAGAAACAGGGCCGTGCCCCAGGCGGGGCGAAGGTGGCGCCGGCGCGCCAACAGGCCGAGGGCGGCGCCGGCGGCGAGGCCGGCGAGCCACGCGGGTTCGGCGACGAAGGCGACGACGCCGGCGCGCCAGAGCAGGCCGCCGCCGGGGGCGGCGAGCTGCTGCACGGCCGCCGGGCCGGCGCCGAGCGCGGCCATGAGCGCGAAGTAGGCGGCGACGGGCGCGAGCGTCCAGGCGACGGCGGCGGGCCAGCGGCGCGGCGGCAGCCCGACGGCCAGCAGGAGCCACGGCGCGAAGAGCCCGAAATTCTGGCGGCAGAGGGCGGCGGTGCCGACGAGGGCGAAGGCGACGGCGAGGCGAGCGGGCGACAGCGGCGAGGCGGCGGCCACGACGGCGGCGGAGGCGAGCAACAGGGCGTCGAGGGTGTGCCAGCCCATGACCGGAAACGTGTGGGCGGCGGCGGCGAGCGCGGCGAGGTAGAGGGCGTAACGGAAAACCGGAGACGTCTCGCCGGCGAAGCGGCGGGTCCAGAGCCAGCAGATCGCGCCGAGCACGAGCCAGCCCCAGCCGCGGACCAACCAGAGGACGTGGTCGCCGCCGACGGCGACGAACGGCACCTGCAGGGCGGCGGAGAGGGCGGGCCGCACGAAAATAAAATCGCGGTGGGGGACCTCGCCCTCGAGGAGCCGGCGGGCGACGGCCGGCAGCCAGCCCTCGTCGGTGGGGTTGAAGCCGATCCGGGAAAACGCGACGTGGGCGAGCAGCGGCGCCGCGAGCCAGGCCAAGCCGGCGAGGCGGAGACGGACGGGCGAAGCGGCGAGGGCGGCGGACAAGGCGGGGAAGGAGAGCGGACGCGGGCGGACGGAGAAAGGATTTTTCGGGGCGCGCGGCGGCGCGGGGCGGAGCGCGAGTGCGGCGGCGGGCCGGGCGAAGTGCGGTCGGCGCGACGGCGGGTTTTGCACTTGGAGCACGCGGGGCGGCGGCGCAGGGTGGCGGCGAATTCATGGACGCCGCCGAATACGCCAACATCGCCGCGCTGGAGCGCGTGCACTGGTATTATGCCGGGAAGCGGGCGTTTGTGCGGGCGTGGATCGAGCGGGCGCGGCCGCCGGCGGCGACGGACACGCTGCTGGATTGCGGGGCGGGGACGGGGTTGTTTGCCGAAGAGATGGCGGCGCGGTGCCGGGTGCTGGTGCTGGACGACCACGAGGAGGCGCTGCGGATTTTGCGCATGCGGTTCCGGCCGGAGCAGATTTTGAGTCTGGCGGGCGACCAGGTGCCGCTGCCGGACGCGTCGTTGGAGTATGTGACGGCGCTGGACGTGCTGGAGCACGTGCCGGACGACGCGGCGGTGGTGCGCGGCTTCGCGCGGCTGCTGAAACCGGGCGGGCTGGCGGTCGTGACGGTGCCGGCGAGCATGGCGCTGTGGAGCGACTGGGACGTGGCGCTGCATCATTTCCGGCGCTACGAGCGCGGCCAGTTGAAGGCGTTGTTTGCGGGGGCCGAGTGGGAACTCGTGCACGCGAACTACACGAACACGCTGGTGTTTCCGGCGGTGTGGCTGGTGCGGAAGTGGCGGGCGTGGACGAGCGGAGGGGCGGAAAAACGGGAAGGCGGAAAAGCGGAAAAGCGGGAAACGCCGAACCCGGCGGGTGCGGCGACGCGGAGCGAGGACAAGGTGCCGCCGGGGTGGCTGAACGCGGTGCTGCGGACGATTTTTGTGCGGATGGCGCTGTGGCGGGTGCCGATGCCGTTTGGCGTCAGCCTGGTGCTGGTGGCGCGGCGGCGGGGCTGAGGCGCGCGGGCGCGGATCCGGGCTGGGACGCGGGAGGCGGCGGCGGGGAAGGGGGCGATGGAGGAGAGGTGGGCCGCAAGAAGGCGCAGGAGTCGGAGGGCGGGGCGGAGCCGTGCGTGCGCCGGGAGGCGCGCGACGGGCGGTGGGGCGGGTGCGCCACAGCAGGGTGTATTGCGGGGCCAACGCACGCCGGAACCCAGGCCGGCTCGGCGAGCCGGCCCTACCTCGGGCCAGGCTTCTGCGCGGGGAGCGGGGTCAGTCGCGCAGGCGGGCGAGGAGGAGTTCGGCGCCGGCGGCGTCGCGGAAGGTGAGGAGGGCGGTGCGCTCGGGGCGCGGGAGGCGTTCGCCGGCGAAGTAGAGGTGGAGCGTGCCGGGGCCGGGGAGCACGAGCGGCCAGGCGAGCGGGCGGGCGGGGCCGGTGGGTTCGCCGCGGGAATTGGCGGGTTGGAACTCGGCGCGGCAGGTCGAGGCGTCGAAGACGAGCGGCGCGGGG
>JBILLY010000483.1:0-4354 GCA_044375835.1 Opitutaceae bacterium | reverse complement strand
ACCGCCGTCGCCTCCACCTCCGCCAGCGTCGGAAAGACAACCAGCGCCTCCGGCGGCGCTTCGATGTCGTGCACCTGGGTCAGATACGCGCGGATCTCCACGCCGCCCGCCGGCGCCGCGCCCGTCGCGGCCTCGCCGCTGCGCGCGGCGATTTTTCCGTCCGCGCCCACGAGGCCGCGCGCCAAAATTTTCTTCGCGATCGCGCCCGCCGCCACCCGCCCGATCGTCTCGCGCGCCGAGCTGCGCCCGCCGCCGCGGTGATCGCGGATGCCGAACTTGCCCTGGTAGGTGAAGTCCGCGTGCGACGGCCGGAACTTGTCCCGCATCTCGTCGTAGGCCCCCGGCCGTTGGTCGGCATTGCGCACCAGCAGCGTGATCGGCGTGCCCGTCGTGCGCCCCTCGAAAACCCCCGACAGAATCTCCACGCGATCCTCTTCCTTGCGCGGCGTCACGATGTCGCTCTGCCCCGGCCGGCGCCGGTCCAGCTCCGCCTGGATCTCCGCCGCCTCCAGCGGCAGGCGCGGCGGACAACCGTCCACCACCGCCCCGACCGCGGGCCCGTGGCTCTCGCCCCAGGTCGTCACCCGAAAGAGATTTCCGAACGTGTTTGGCATCGCAACGCGCGAACGTGGGCACCGCCTTCCCGACCGGCAAGCGACAATTCCGCCGCCGCGCGCCGCGCCCCCGCCGCCGCCCGCTCGCCCTGCATTCCGCGAAACCCGCGGCAACTTTTCCAAGCCGATGCCGTCACAGGGGTTCGCGCGCCTCCCCGTTTGCACAAGACCGTTTACATCCCCGGTGCTTTGATGTCTGTTCCCCGCCTCTCGCGCCCCGCGCGACCTTCAACCCACTTTCCCACCGCATGACCTCGCGTCTCGCCCGCCTGTGCCTCGCGCTCGCCGCGTCTTCCGCCGCCGTCACCGCGCTCGCCCAGCCCGCTCCGCTCCCGCCCGCTCCCGGCCAAACCGCCCCCGGCCAACCCGCGGCCGCCGCCACCGCCCCCGGCCTCGCCGGCTCCTTCACCGGCGCCGAGGAAATGGTCCAGCAACTCGTCCTCGCCGATGCCGACATCGACACCGTCATCTCGCTGATCGAGCAATACACCAACCGCATCGCCATCCGCCCGCAGCAGCTCACCACGGCGAACTACAACCTCAAGATCCGCAAACCCGTCCCCAAGGCCGAAGCCATCATCGCCCTCGAGACCAGCCTCGCCCTCAACGGCATCGGCCTCGCCCCCCTCGGCGACCGGTTCATCAAGATCGTCAACCTCCAGCAGGTCGCCAAGGAAGCGCCCGAGATGATCACCGGCTCCACCCTCGATATCCCCGCCTCCGGCAAACCCGCCGTAAAACTCTTCCAGCTCGAATTCCTCCGCGTCAGCGAATTCCTGCCCATGGTCCAGGCCGGCATCCTCAGCCAGTTCTACGGCGCCCCCGTCCAACTGCAGAACGCCAACGCCCTGATGATCACCGACAGCGTCAGCAACCTGCAGCGCGTCGAACTCCTCCTCCGCGATGTCGACAAGCCCATCGCCGGCATGACGCCCAAATTCTACACCCTGAAAAACGGCGCCAAGGCCAGCGACCTCGTCGGCAAACTCCGCGCCATCCTCGGCACGCCCGTCATGACCCAGCAGCTCGGCACCGCCACCGCCTACAGCGCCGACGACCGCACCAACCAGATCATCCTCATCACCGATCCGCGCCAATACCCGCTGTTCGACGACCTCATCAACCGCCTCGACCAGAAGTCCGACCCCAACACCCGCACCGAGGTCATCTACCTCAAAAACGCCAAAGCCAAAGACGTCGTCGACGTCGTCAACAAGATCATCACCGGCTCCACCACCGCCCTCCAGAAGCAGAACCCCGGCGGTCCCGCCGTCCGCCCGACCGGCCCGCAAACGCCCCAGCCCGTCGCCCCCGCTCCGGGCCAGCCCGCCGTCGCCGCCGGCGCCTCGCCCGACACCGCCGCCTCCAACGAGTTCAGCTCCCTCATGACCGTCATCAACGACGAACGCTCCAACGCCGTCGTCGTCTTCGGCACCGCCGACGACATCCGCCTCGTCCGCGATCTCATCAGCCGCCTCGACATCACCCTCGCCCAGGTCCGCATCGAAGTCGTCATCGCCGAGGTCACCCTCGACGACAACGACGAGTCCGGCATCAGCGCCCTCGGCCTCAAGATGGACAAGGACAAGCTCGTCGGCTTCTCCGGCTCCACCATCGGCGCCACCGTCAGCAACGGCATCCTCACCCGCCCCGGCTCCACCGGCCACTTCGACCTCGCCGCCGAACTCGCCGTCGCCACCTCCCTCCGCAAGCGCAACAACGCCATCATCACCGTCCCCGCCGTCGTCACCAGCCACGGCAAGGAAGCCAAGTTCTTCAACGGCGAGACCCGCCCCGTCGTCACCGGCACCATCCAGTCCGCCGCCGGCGCCACCACCGGCCTCGCCTCCAGCTCCACCGTCACCCAGCAGCAGATCGGCACCACCCTCACCGTCACGCCCTTCATCGGCAGCGACGGCTCCGTGCAGCTCGACATGAAAATGGACGTCCAGGACGTCATCGGCGAGGTCAAGGTCGACGCCAACGCCCAATACATCATCGGCCAGCGCCAGACCACCACCTACAACACCTCCAAGAGCGGCGATATCCTCGTCCTCGGCGGCTCCCGCAAGACCACCAGCGTGAAGGAAAACTACCGCCTCGGCCCGATCCCGATCATCGGCGATCTCTTCGGCACCCGCAAACGCACCAACAACCGCCAGGAGCTCATCTTCTTCGTCCGCCCGATCGTCCTCACCAACAACCCCGCCGTCGACAACGCCGACGCCCTCAAGCGCGTCGACACCATGTCCACCAAGGACGCCATCCGCACCGAGCTCGACCCCAACTACAAGGCCCCGGAAAAATCCGCGCTCGACCGCCTCCTCGGCAAGTGACCGCCCCCCGCCCGTCCTCCACCGCCCGCTTGCAAATTCGGCCACCCGTCTCGGGGCCGCGTCGCCGCCGGCCCTCCGCCGCCCGGGCTCTCAACTCTCCACTCTCCGCTCTCAACCCAGCGTTCCCGGCCCATGACCGTCCTTGATCAGGCCCCGCTCCCGGCCGAGCTCGCCGGGCGCCTCACCGACGAACAGCGCCAAGCTGTCCTCGAAGCCACGCGCGAGAAACGCCTCTCCGTCCTCGCCGCCGCTCTCGGCCGCCCCGAGCCCGAAGTCCTCGCCGCGCTCGCCGCCGCCGCCGGCCTCGACGTCGCCAGCAACCTCGAGACCGAGCCCGACGCCCGCGGCCTGCTCCCCGCCCGCCTCGTCCACGAATACCAGATCATCCCGATCAAGTTCGCCGCCCCCGGCGCCAACTCCCCCGCGGCCGACGGCCCGCCCTCCGACTCTAGCCTCTCAGCTCTCAGCTCTCAGCTTCTCCCGCTCCACTTAGCCTCCGCCTGGCTGCCCGACGACACGATGTGCGACTGGCTGCGCACGTTCACCCCGCGCCCCCTTGTCTGGCATCTCGCCGTTCCCGAGCGCATCCACCAGCTCATCATCGAAAACTTCGGCGTCGGCTCCGGCTCCCTCGACGACAGCGACGAGAGCTACGTCGCCCCCGAGGCGCAGAAGGAAGCCGAGGAAGTCGTCGACGAGGAAGCCGCCGTCGTCCGCTTCGTCACCGACGTCATCTCCCAGGCCATCGAAGACCAGGCGACCGACATTCATTTCGAGCCGCAGGAAGCCCAGCTCCGCATCCGCTACCGCGTCGACGGCCTCCTCGTCCCCGTCCCCGTCCCCGAAAATCTGTTACGCTTCCAGGACGCCATCATCTCCCGCCTGAAAATCATGGCGCGGATGAACATCTCCGAGAAACGCCTCCCGCAGGACGGCCGCATCAACTTCAAGGCGGCGGGGGTGGTGCTGGATATCCGCGTCTCGACGGTGCCGACCATCTATGCCGAGTCGATCTCGCTGCGCCTCCTGAACCAGAAGAAGGAGGCGTATTCGATGGATCGGCTGGGCATGAGCGCGGCGGAGCAGGGTCAGATCACCAGCATCCTCGACTACCCGCACGGCATCATTCTGGTGACCGGGCCGACGGGCTCGGGCAAGAGCACTTCGCTCAATGCGTTTCTGCGCAAGATCAACTCCACCGATCTCCGCATCATCACAATCGAGGATCCGATCGAGTACGAAGTGCCGGGGGTGAACCAGATGCAGGTGCGGCCCGAAATCGGGCTCACGTTTGCCGATGCGCTGCGCCATGTGCTCCGGCAGGATCCGGACGTGATCATGGTGGGCGAAATCCGCGACAAGGACACGGCGGAGATTGCGATCCGAGCGTCGCTGACCGGTCAC
>JBILLY010000481.1:0-4384 GCA_044375835.1 Opitutaceae bacterium | reverse complement strand
GCTTCGTCGGCGCGGTCGATAACAGCGACTCGTGGGCGGCGCGGGCGCACACCGACCTGTGGGTGATGAACCCGGTGGCGACGTTTTGGTTTCGGCCCGACAGCTACGTGACGGTCGAGCTCGAGCGGACGACGAAGAGCATCAACGGCTACCGCAGCGCGCTGCCGTATCACCCGCTGCTCGATATCCAGACGGCGGGCTTTCCGATCGACCGGTCGTGGAACACCCACGCGGCGGGCGACTACATGGACAACTTCATGAGCGTGGCCTCGGCGGAGCTGGTGCACCGGTTCAACCGCAACTTCACGCTGCGCGCCAACGCGACGGACTCCTCGTGGAAGGAACTGACGCGGCGCAACGGCGACTCGATCGGCCTCGCGACGGCCAACGCCTACGCCTCGTCGCCGTGGCAGCAGCCGGTGCGCATGGCCAACCGCCAGCTCAACGCCTACTCCAGCCGCGGCTCGTGGGACCGGTATTACCAGGGCGAGCTGGTGAACAATTTCTCGGTGGGCGGCGTGGAGTCGCAGACGCTCTTCGGCGTGCAGCGCTCGGTGGAGACCTTCCGCTCGCTGTTCTCGACGCTGAGCCCCGGCGCGAATTTCGGCGGACGCGCGGCGGTGAGCTGGCGGCTGGCGGATCCGACGACGTGGATCGTCACCGAGGAGACGGAGGCCAACGTGCTCGGGCCGAATGCCTCGGGCCTCGACACGATGGGGCGCTCGCGCTTCGACACGGCCTACCTCACGAACCAGCTCTCGTTTTTCAAAGGGCGGCTGCGGACGATGGCGGGCTACCGGCTCGACAAGTTCAAGTCGGACAGCCACGGCCCGAAGCGCAGCGTGACGGGCGCGGCGCTGACGCCGGTGTGGGCGCAGAACGAGCTGCCGGTTTTCAAGACGCCGCAGGTGGGCGTGCTCTACAAGGCGACGGACCGGCTGTCGCTGTTTGCGCAGTATTCGGAGTCGGTCGTGAACCTGTTTCTCACGCAGCAGCGGCGCGAGGACGGGACTCGCTTCATGCCGACGCCGGGTCGCGGCGAAGGCTACGACATCGGCGTGAAGGGCGAACTGCTGGAGAATCGCCTGTCGTTCACGGCG
This sequence comes from Opitutaceae bacterium, assembly GCA_044375835.1. Lineage (GTDB taxonomy): Bacteria > Verrucomicrobiota > Verrucomicrobiia > Opitutales > Opitutaceae > ER46. Next base: position 3,284 of record JBILLY010000481.1, on the reverse strand, counting down.
TCGACCTTCCGGATCGATAACGCGAACATCATCCGCATCCTCGCGCCGCGCGCGGACCCGGAGGCGCCGGGCCTGACGTTCAACCCGGCGGACCAGGGCGGGGTGCAGCGCAGCGAAGGCTTCGATGTGGACCTGCGCTGGCGGCCGACGAAGAGCACGCAGGCGATCTTCGGTTTCGCGAGCATCGATGCCTACGTGCTGGAGGCGACGGAGTTTGTCACGATCAGCGGTCAGCCCCAGCTGACGCGCAAAGGCCACCAGCTGGCCAACGCGCCGAAGCGCACGGTCTCTTTCTGGGTGCGGCAGGACCTTGGAAATGTGGGCAAGCTCCAGGGCGTGTGGGTGGGCGGCGGCGCGCGGTTCGTGGGCAACCGGCCGACCTCGGACACCTACAACGTGGTCGATTACACCGCGTTCGTGAACCCGACGACGTTTACGGGCGGGCGGCTCGTCGAGGGCTGGCGACTGCAGGCCTATACGGTGGGCGACCTGAGCGCGGGCGCGCGGCTGCAACTCGGGAAGGTGCGCTACGGCGTGTCGGCCTCGCTCAAGAACGTGACCGACGAGAAGTATCTGATCCAACGCTTCCACTTCGGCGCGCCGCGGACCTGGGAACTGCGGTTGACGACGAGCTTCTGAGGCGGGCGGGGCGACGGGGGAGCCGAGGGACGGAGCCGCGGGGCGGACGCGGAGGGGAATAGCCCGGCGGAGGCGAAACGTGGCCGGATGCGCTGCCCTTGGATCGTCGCTCATCATGACGTCTGTCTCCGCCCAAGGCGCGGCTGGGAAGAGCAGGGCGGGGCACGCCGAGTCGGGTATCCGATGAGTCGCGACGGTTCGGGCGACGGCTCGGCGGGGACGCCTCGCCCTACCTGAGACCAGATGAACGGGGGCTCCAGGAGAGCGTGGTCACGGGCGCGCAGCGGGGGCGGCGGCGAGCTGCTCGTAGTGCAGACGGGCGACCTGCCACATGTAGGCGGGGCCGTTTTCGGCGGTGCGGCCCCAGGGGTTGGCGACGGCGGCGCGGAGATGGGCGAGCGCGGTGGCGGGGCGGCCGTGGAGCGATTCGTGCAGGCCGGCGTAGTAGCGGGCGAAGAACTGGACGCGCTCGTTGGCGGCGAGGCCGCGTTTTTCGAGGTCGGCGAGAAAGGCGTCGGTCGTGAGCCGGCCGGCGTAGAGTTCGTAGAGGGAGGGAAACGGTTCCCGGTCGAAGCGCGTGTAGGGCAGCATGGCGGCGCGGGCGCGGTCGAGGCCGACGGTGCGGACATCGGCGAGGAATTTCCAGAGGCCGTTCTCGCGGTCGCGGTCGTCGTAGGCGTGGTATTTTTCGAACTGGCGCGAGGATCGCGCGAAGTCGCCGGCGAAGTGGTAGGCGATGCCGAGGCGCCAGTGCGGGGCGTCGAGGGCGGGATCGAGCGCGATCATCTTTTCGAAGTCGGCGACGGCGGCGGCGAAGCGGCCGAGGAAGAGCAGGCGGTCGCCGCGGCGCGAATACAGCGCGGGATCGGCGGGGGCGGCGGCGATGGCACGGTCGAGCGCGGCGAGTTCGGCGGCGGCGCGGTCGAGGATCGCAGTGCGCTCGGCGGGAGGGAGCGGCGGTGGTTCGGCGGCGGCCGGCGCGGCGGTCAGGCCAACCCCGAAGGCGAGCGCGGCGCCGAGAGCGGCCGCGATGAAACCGGCAGCGGCGCGGCGGGCGAGCGGAGGGCGGGAGAAAGGCATGGGCGGAGAAACGGGAAGGCGAAAGGCGAAAGGCGGAAGGCGGAAGGCGAAAGGCGAAAGGCGGAAGGCGGAAGGTGGAAGGTGGAAGGCGGAGGGCGGAAGCGGCGGTGGGAGGCGGGACGGCGTTGGGGGGCGGTGGCGTCGGGCGACTGGGGAAAAGAAAAACGCGGCCGGGTGGGCCGCGTTTTGGAGGTGGACGGCCGGCGAAGGCCGGCGCGGGGCGACGGAGCTCAGTTCGCTTTGACGTCGAAGCAGTAGATGAGGTCCTGGTCGCGCAGGTAGAGCTTGCCGTGGCTGATCACCGCGTGGGTCCAGATCATGCCCTTGGCGCTGCGGATCTCGGACTGGGGATCGAGTTTGAAGCGGCTGACTTCTTTCCAGCCCTTGGGCGAGGCTTCCGCGAGGACGAGGACGCCGGTGCGCTCCTCGAGGCAATAGAGCATGCCGTCGGCAGAGGTGACGGCGCCTTTGCCGAGGCCCTTGTGCGCCCAGACCTCCTCGCCCGTGGCGAAGTCCTGGCAGACCCAGGCGTTGTCGTTGTGGCCGTAGATGTGGTTGCCGACGAGGACGACGCCGCCGTGGTGGTTTTTCATGACCTTGTTTTCGTAGACCTCCTTGACGGAGTTGTCGGCGCCGATGCTGACGAGCTTGCAGCCGGAGCCGTAGCCGGCGGTGACGTAGACGTCGTTGCCGCGGACGATGGGCGTGGGGATGACGGCGGTGCGGCCGGCGAAGGAGGTTTGCCAGAGCAGTTTGCCGTCGGTCGGGGAGAGGCCGAAGACGGTCTTCTCGTTGCGCTGGATGAGCTGGAGTTTGCCGTGGATGACGGCGGGGACGATGGACGAGTAGTGGGCGGGCTCGGTGAGGTCCTTGGACTGCCAGGCGAGTTTGCCGGTCGCTTTGTCGAAGGCGGCGACGATGCCGTTGGCGCCGCCGGGCGTGGCGTAGACGCGGTCGCCGTGGACGAGGACGGACTCGGTGTAGCCCCAGTTGGGGACCTTGCCGCCGAGGGACTTCATGGACTGTTCCCAGAGGGTCTTGCCGGTCTTGGTGTCGATGCAGACGAGGTTGCCGGGGCCGCTGAGAGCGTAGACGCGGTCGCCGTCGACGGTGGGCGTGCCGCGGGGGCCGTCGCCCCAGCCGTTGGAGAGGACGGAGCCGAGTTTGGCGGTCCAGAGTTCGGCGCCGGTGGCGGCGTCGAGGGCGAGGAGGATCTCGGCGCCGTCGCGGGTGCCGAGGGTGTAGAGTTTGCCGGCGGAGACGGCGAAGGAGGAGTAGCCTTGGCCGGCGTTCTTGAAGAGCCAGACGCGCTTGGGGCCGTCGGCGGGCCAGGACTTGAGCAGGCCGGTCTCGGTGGAGACGTCGGTGCGGTCGGGGCCGCGCCACTGCGGCCAGTCTTTGGCCGAGAGGGTGGCGGGGGCGGCGAGGGCAGCGGAGAGGAGCGGGAGGAGCAGCTTGGCGGGGATGGGCATGGGAGGAGGGGGAGAGGGACCGGCGGGATAGACGCAGCACGGGCAGTGCCGGGTGCGCGGGGAATTGCGGCGGGTTTGTGACGGGGCGGCGGT
>JBILLY010000480.1:0-4390 GCA_044375835.1 Opitutaceae bacterium | reverse complement strand
GTGCGCACCACGTGATCCTGGCCCACGACGTCGTCGAACGTCTGCGGCCGCCACTTGCGCGCGATGACTTGGTAGGGAGTGGACACTGCGCGTTAGCTAGAACGCCAAACTCCGAAAGCGAAAATCCAAAATCGAAAAATAAAAGTGGCCAGGCACTCCACGGCACTGGGAGAACGTCGTTACCGTTGCTACCTTCCGGTCCTGGCGGAGTTCACGCGCCTGCCCATGCATGGCACCTGGCCGGCGCGAACCATGGGTCGCACCTCCCGCACTGCAACCAATAATTCGGGTCAAATTTCCGCCCGCGTCCGGCCGCGCCGGCCTCGCGTCACGGACCGGCCGGCTTCGCTTTCTCCGCCTGCTTCGCCGCGACCGGCAACGGGCCCTTGCCGCCCTTGGCTGCCGCGGCCGCCTCGAGACGTTTCTGCCGCTCGCGTTCGGCCCGCTCCTGGGTCTCGCGCCGCATTTTCTCCAGCTCGCCCCGCTGCTCGGCGGTGAGCAGGTCGCCGACCTCCCGATACATCCGCTCGCTCAAACGCACCGAATCCGCGAGATACTGCTGTTGCTGCCGCTCGCTCTCCTGCCGCAGGTGCTGGAAATCTTCCCCCCAACGCGCGAGGATCGGGCGCATCTTCTCGCGCTGCTCGTTCGACAGTTTAAGCCGTTGCGCGAATTGCCGCATCAACGACGCCGAAATCGCGTTGCGCGCCGCAACGGCCGGCGGCGCGGCCGGCGCGGGCGCCGGGCTCGCTGCCGCCGCTCCGACGGTCGGCGCTTGGTTGGCTTGGGCCGCTTGCGCGGCCTGCGCCGCCGCGACGGCCGCCGCGGTCTTCGCTTCGGACAGCTCGCGCTGCAGCAGCGATTCCTTCTCCCATCGCTTGCTCGCCGAGCGCAGCGTGAGAAACCCGCCGAACACCGCTCCGGCCGCAAACACGCCGATGAAGGCGGAGATAACCTTCCAGGGCTTGTCCATTCCTCAGTCCGTGAGATCGAGGACGACCGCCACGGCGTCCGAAACCGGCGCCGACTCGAATTCCTCCAATTGCACGCCGCCCGAGCCCGAGAGCCCGGCGACCACGTCCTGGTAGTTCAACGCGACGCTGCCCAGCGCCAACAGGCACGAGACCCCGAGCGCACGCAGGGCGAAGAGATCGAAGAGCGACGCGATCTTGCGCTCCGGCGCAAAGGCCATCGCCGCGATCCGGGTCGAGAGACCGTAGGGCGCCGCGACGTCGCGTTCGTCGCGCACAGTTCGGGCGGCTGAGGTGAGGCGCGACCAAGCTTGGCGCGAATCGTTCGTTTGGCGGTTCATGAGCGTTCCTTTCGTTGTAGTTCTTGAAAAAGCTTCTGCAACTTTCGTCTCGCACGAAATGCCCGGACCTTGATCAGCGACTGGTTCCAGCCCGTCAGGTCAGCGATTTCCGCGATCGTCTTCTGCTCGAGGTCCAGCAGGCGCAGCACCAGCTGGTCGTCGGGCTTCAGCTGGCCGAGCAGTTTGTGCACGAGTTCGTGGGCCGCCATCGCGTCGTTGGCCGCCACGTCGTTCTCGTTCGTCATCACCGCGTCCAGCACGTCGGCCTCGTTCTCGGACAGATCCGCCCACCGAAACTCCGGCCGCCGCTTCTGCGCCCGCAGGTGGTCGATGCACGTCGTCACCGCGATCCGCGACACCCAGTGCGGAAACGGCACCGCACCCTGATACTGAGCGAGTCGCGTGAACATTTTCAGGAAGATTTCCTGCGTGAGATCCTCCTCGGCCACGCGCCGAGGGAGGTGGGAGCGCACAATCCGGATGACCAGGGGGTGCAGATGCTCGACCAGTTCCCGTGCCGCAATTTGATCGCGCTGCCGCACTCGTTCGAGGCAGCCCGCCAGGTCGAATGGCGGCTCGTCGTCAGACATGCGCGGATGGAGGCAGGGACATGCACGTCAGGCAAGACGTGCCGTCCCCCGGCGGGTTACATTCTGGAAGACGCGGGAAAATCACGGGGTGCACGGACGGAATACCGCGACGTCGGTCGCGGCCCTTGACTTTTAGGGCAACGCGCCGATACCCACACAAGACCTAATGCGAATTTCGCTCCCGAGCCTTCGACTTACGAACACGCACGACCTCTGAGGACGCCGCTAGCGGTGGGTCGTGCGTAGGCTTGGTTGATCGGTCGCAGTCGGGATACTCGACGCCTCCGTGACTTTCGTCCGCCCATGCCGGCGCGACGTTTCCGTCCCTCCCTCACTTTCAATTTCGTCAGTCGTTTTTCCGGTCATGCAATCCGCCCCCGTTACCAAATACCGGCCCTTCGCGCCGGTCCATCTGCCCAACCGCCAGTGGCCCGACCGCACGCACACCCGCGCCCCGATCTGGTGCAGCGTCGATCTCCGCGACGGCAACCAGGCCCTCGCCCAACCCATGAGCGTCGAGGAGAAACTCGAGTATTTCGAGATGCTCGTGCAGATCGGCTTCAAGGAGATCGAGGTCGGCTTTCCCAGCGCCTCCCAGATCGAGTTCGATTTCTGCCGCCGCCTGATCGAGGAGAACCGCATCCCCGACGACGTCGCCATCCAGATCCTCTGCCAGTGCCGCGAGGAACTGATCGTCCGGAGCTTCGAGGCCCTCCGCGGCGCGAAGAACGCCATCTTCCACCTCTACAATTCCACCTCCCCCGCCCAGCGGAAATACGTCTTCAACGCTTCCCGCGCCGACATCGTGCGCATCGCCGTGCAGGGCACCACGTGGGTCAAACACCACGCCGCCCCGCTCGTCGCCGCCGGCACCCGCCTGCGCTTCGAATACTCCCCGGAGAGCTTCACCAGCACCGAGCTCGAATTCGCGTTGGAGATCTGCGAGGCCGTCACCGACGTCTGGCAACCCACGGCCGAAAACAAGATCATCCTCAACCTGCCCGCGACCGTCGAATACGCCACGCCCAACGTCCACGCCGACCAGATCGAGTGGATGTGCACCCATCTCACCCGCCGCGACCGCACGCTCGTCTCGCTCCACACCCACAACGACCGCGGCACCGGCGTCGCCGCCACCGAACTCGCCTTGCTCGCCGGCGCCGACCGCGTCGAGGGCACCCTGTTCGGCAACGGCGAGCGCACGGGCAACCTCGACGTCGTCACCGTCGCCCTGAATCTCTACACCCACGGCATCCACCCGGGCCTCGATTTTTCCAACATCAACGAGATCCGCGAGGTCTACGAGCGCACCACCCGCCTCGAGGTCCCGCCCCGCCAGCCCTACGCCGGCGAACTCACGTTCACCGCCTTCAGCGGCTCCCACCAGGACGCCATCAAGAAGTCGTGGGCCGCCCGCGATCCGCGGCAGCCGGACGCGCCCTGGGACGTCCTCTATATCCCCGTCGACCCCGCCGACATCGGCCGCAGCTACAAGGCTATCATCCGCATCAACGCCCAGTCCGGCAAAGGCGGCGTCGCCTACATCCTCGAAAACGAGTTCGGCTACACCTTGCCCAAACTCATGCACAAGGAGATCGGCAAAATCATCAACGATGTCGCCGACGCCCGCGGCACCGAGCTCCAACCCGACGACATCCACGAGGTCTTCCGCCGCGAATACCTCGACCGCGCCGAGCCGCTCGCGCTGCGCCATTTCAAGTCCCACGAGCGCGACAGCGCCGTCACCTGCGCCGCCGCCATCACGCTCGACGGCACCGCGCTCGACCTCACCGGCGACGGCAACGGCCCGATCGACGCCTTCGCCCACGCGCTCGGCTCCACCGCGCTGCCCAAATTCGAGGTGCTCAGCTACGCCGAGCACTCTCTCGGCAAGGGCTCCGAGGCGCGCGCCGTGAGCTACATCCAGATCAAGGTCGACCGTGGCCCCACCCTCTACGGCGCCGGCATCGACACCAACATCGAGCTGGCCTCCATCAAGGCCATCGTCAGCGCCCTCAACCGCGCCCTCGCCAAGCGCTGACCCCGACACCGCGTCCGGCCCTTGTCATCGGCCGCCGCACCGCGCGTCGCTCCCTCGGCCCGCCCGATCCGTTCGGGCGGGCCGTTTTTTCCCGGCTCGCCTCATCCTTGCGCCGTCCCCCCCCCGGCCACATCCGCTCGCTGGCCCGGTCCCGCTGCCCGAAGAAAAATCTCCACTCTCCGCCCGCCTCCGCTTCCCTCCTCTCCGTGCCGCGACTCCCTCGTCTCGTGCTTTTCGGCCTTTTCGCCGCCTGCGCGGCCCTCGCCGGCTGCACCTCCGCTTCGACCCGCAAGGTCATCGCCCTCGACCGCTTTCAGCGCATCTACGTCGAGACCCGCCTCAACGAAAACCACCGCCTCGACGAACTCCTGGTCGCGCAACTCCGCGCCCTCGGCCGCGACGCCTCCTCCGGCCCACTCACGATGATGCCGGAGAAAACCGACGCCG
>JBILLY010000478.1:0-4395 GCA_044375835.1 Opitutaceae bacterium | reverse complement strand
CGCCACCCGCACATCGCGTCGCCGGCTCTGCCCCCGGATCGCGTCCAGCAGTTTCGGATTGGCCTGCAACCGCAGCACCGGCGCCGTGCCCGACGGCAGTTTCCCCCGCGTCCCTCCGCGCCCGAGATCCACGCCGCCCGCGGATTCGATCGCCGCGACCGCGAAATCCGCCACCGCCGCCGCATGGATCACCGCGTCGAATTCGTGCCCGCGCAGCTCCGCGGCCAGCGCCGCTCCCAGCTCCGCCGTCGTGAAAAACGTCGTCTCCGCTTCCGTCCCGCGCGCCGCCCGCGCCGTGCGCGCCCGCAGCAACCGCACCGCATGCCCGGCGCGCGCGAAGTGCTCCGCGACCAGCGCGCCGGTCTCGCCCGAGCTCGTGTTGGTGATCGCCCGCACCGCGTCGATCGGCTCCGCGGTGCCGCCGCTCGTCACGAGCACGCGCAGCCTCCGCGCCGGCCGCGCCGTCGCCGCTTCCACCGCCGCAACAATGTCCGCCGGTTCCGCCAGTCGCCCCGCGCCTAGGTCGCCGCACGCCGTGCGGCCCGTGCCCACCTCGATCCAGCGTGCGCCCCGGCTCGTGAGCGTCCGCACCGCCGCTTGCGTCGCCGGATGCACCCACATCGCCGGATTCATCGCCGGCGCGAGCAGGAGCGGTTTGCTCCGGTCCTGCGCCAGCACCAACGCGCCCGCCAAATCGTCGGCCAGTCCCGCCGCGAGTCGGTTCAACGTGTTCGCCGTCGCCGGGCATACGACCGTCGCGTCCGCCCAGCGCGCCAGCTCGATGTGCGCCAGCGCCTCGCCCGGCGCGAAGATATCCCGCGCCACCGCCGCACCCGTGAGCCCCTCGAACGTCGCCGCCCCGACGAATCGCAGCGCGCTCTCCGTCGCGACCACCCGCACGCGGTGCCCCCGCTGCACCAGCCGCGAGATCGCGTCGCACGCCTTGTAGGCGGCGATCGAACCTGTGACGATGAAGAGCAGGTTAAAGCCGGACATTGTCGATCAACCGCACGCCCTCGAGCCGCACCGCCCCCAGCCGCACGCCGGCGTGATCCTCCACATAGTCCACCTCGAACCCCGCCGCCCGCAGCCGCTCGGCGGCCCCGCGTGCATCCGGCGCCGCTTTCAGCGCCTGCGGAAACTCCGCCGCCCGCGCCCGCGCTTCCGCCGACAGCCGCGCGTTGCGCGAACTCAGCGCCAACCCGTCCGCATCCCGGACGGTCGGACACCCTAAGATCTCCACCGGCAGCAGCATCGCCTCGACCAGCCCGCGCACGAGCTGCAGCTGCTGCCAGTCCTTCTCCCCGAAATAGGCCCGCTGCGGCTGCACCGCGTTGAGCAGCTTGAGCACGACCGTCAGCACGCCGTCGAAATGCCCCGGCCGGTGCGCGCCTTCCCACCGGCAGCTCAGCTCATATTCGGTCACCCGATACGCGTAACGGTCCGGATAGAGTTCGCCCGCCGCCGGCACCAACACCGCGTCCGCATACGGCGCCGCCAGCGCGCAGTCCGCCTCGAGCGTCCGCGGATACTTCGCCAGATCCGCCGGATCGTTGAACTGCGTCGGGTTGACGAAAATGCTCAGCACCACCCGCTCGTTCTCCGCCCGCGCCTGCCGGAGCAGCGCCGCGTGCCCCTCGTGCAGCGCCCCCATCGTCGGCACGAAGCCGATGCGCCGCCCCGCCCAGTCCGGCGATGCCCGCAGCCGCCGCCACTCCGGCACGGTGAGACACCGCGCGCTCATGCCGGCACCTCCGCCGGCGCCGGAAACTCCGCCGCCCGCACGTCGCGGGCGAACCGATCCAGCGCGTCGCGCAGCAACGCGTGTCCGTCCGCGTAGCGCCGCGCGAAACGCGGGCGGAACTCGGCGTCCAATCCGAAAAGATCCGACCACACCAGCACCTGTCCGTCCGTCGCCGCGCCCGCCCCGATCCCGATCGTCGGGATCCCCCGCTCCCGCGTGATCTCCGCCGCCAGCGCCGCCGGCACGCATTCCAGCACGATCGCGCTCGCGCCGAGCGCCTCCAGCGTCCGCGCGTCGCACCGCAGCCGCTCCGCCGCCGCCGGCTCGCGGCCCTGGATGCGGTAGCCGCCCAGCTGGTTCACCGTCTGCGGCGTCAGCCCGAGGTGACCGAACACCGGGATGCCGCTCTCCACCAGCCGCGTGATCGCCGCCTCGTGTCCCGCCAGGCCCTCGAGTTTCACCGCGTTGGCGCCCGCGCGCACCAGCTCCCCCGCGGCCTCCACCGCGCGCTCCGGCCCGCGGCGCGCCGCGAGAAACGGGAGGTCCGCCACCACGAGCCGGTCGCCCGCTCCGCGCCGCACCGCCGCCGTGTGCGCCGCCATCAGGCCGAGCGTCGCGTGCACGGTCGACGCATGGCCGTGCACCGTCATCGCGACGCTGTCGCCGACGAGGATCGCGTCCGCCTCCGATGCCGCGATCACCCGGGCCACCAGCGTGTCGTAGGCGGCGATCATCACGATCGCGCGGCGGTCGCGCTTGGCGCGCGCCAGATCCAGAATCGAGTTCACGGCGCCGCGGCGGTTTTCCGGGGACGGAGGAACGGCGCGGGCGAGGTCGGGGACACGGGTGCTTTTCGCATGGGCGATGAAGCCGGGAAGTCCGGGCGGAGAGTTTGGATCGGGAGTGTCCGGTCGCGATCGTGTTCGCGCTGGACGCCGCCACCGTCGTTGCCGGCGGCCGATGCGCAACGGCAAACTGTGTCACCTCGCGGTTACGACCGCCGCCGTGTCGCGTCGGCCCGCTACGGCCTGATCTCGTAAATCTCCACGACGGCGAGCCCCGGCACCGCCGGCTGGTCGAGATCCGGATCGGGACTGCGCCGCTCGAACGGCCGCACCGTCACCGTGTAGGCGCCCGCCGGCAGATCGACCAGCACGCACGGCTCGCGACGGTTGCCCGGCGCATGCCCCGTCGCCGCGATCAACCGCTCGCCGTGCAGCGCGACCACCGGGAAGAAGTCGTTCGCCGCGCTCGCGCCGCCCGCCGCGCCGCTGCTCCAGTCGTCGTTGCGCAGCAGGACGTCGCCCGCCGCGTTGCGCATCTCCATCTCCGGATCGTCGAGCACGCCGCCGAGATTGAACGGCGCCCGCGCGAGCGAGGGGCCGAGGACCCGCACCAGCATCCGGCGCGTCTCGCCCGCGCCCGCCCGCACCACAAAGCCCGCGTGGATCTCCCGCCCCGTCCGGTCCGCATAGGCGCGGGCCGCGAGGTTGATGAGACGCGCCTCCCCGCCGCCGACATCGTAGGCCTCGATCATCGCCGCGCCCGTGGCGCCGGCTGCGCCGTCCAAGATCGCCGAATACGCCCCCGGCGCCAGCGCCACCAGCAGCGCCGCATCCCCGCTCCCCGCGGGAAAGGGAAACGCCCCCGCCCGCGCCGCCGCCCCGCGCAGTTCGCCCGCGCGCGGCCCGGTCTCCCACGCGTCGTTCTCCGCCAGGAAACCGGCCCCGCCGACGATCCTCAGCCGCGGGTCCCCCAGCACGCCCGTCACGCCGAAGGCCCCCAGCGCCGGTCCCGCCGCGCGCACCAGCACATCCGTCGGCCCCGCCCCCGCCACCACGAAGCCCCCGATCAGCGCCTGCTCGCCCGTCCCCACCCAGGCGCGCGTCGCCGCATTGGCGAGCACCGCCGCTGCCGCCGTCGCTCCCGCGGTCGTGCGGTAGAGCGAGCTCGCCGGCGCCGTCCGCTCGATCGTGCGCGCCGCGTCCGCCTCGCCGGCCGCGCCGATCGCCACCCCCGGCGTCACTCCGACCGGCGCCGGCACCACCACGCGCGTCGTCGAAAAATAGCCGACCTCCGTCGCCACCGGCGCACCCGAGCCGCGGACGCGCGGGTAGGCCATGATGTCGTGATACCACCGCTGGTCCGCCCCGAGAAAGCGGTGGCCGTAACTGTAGGGAAAGGCCGGCACGCTGTCCGCGTTGCCGCGGTCGTGCTCGCAGCCGAAGAGGTGCCCCAGCTCGTGCGTGACGACGTGCGATCCCGCCATCTGCGCGTAGTTCACCACCGCAAACGCGAAGCGCCCGTTGTCGGGATCGCCCGGTTCGCTCAGCACGAAGCTCAGCCCGCTGCTGCCGAAGTCCGGGCGGTTGAGCGCGAGGCACACAAAATCCGCCCCCGCCGCGTCCCGCCGCGCATGCACGTCGTCCATCACGCCGTCGCCCGGCCGGTAAAGCGCGGTGAGCGAATCGTCCTGCCACCGCGCCACCGCGCCCGCGTTCTCGTCGCCCGGGTGGTTCACCTCGGCGACGCCGACGAGTTTCAGCCGCACGGCGACGCCGCTGTCCGCCAACGCACGGTTCGCCTTGGCGCTCGCGAGGTCGAACGCGCTCTGCAACGCCGCCGCGCGCGCCGCACCCGCCACGGTCGGC
>JBILLY010000479.1:0-4395 GCA_044375835.1 Opitutaceae bacterium | reverse complement strand
CTTCAGCAGCTCCTCGCGGTCGATGACGTGGAGATAGACGAGGCGGACGGAGAGCACGCCGAAACACGCGAAGAGGCCTCCGGCGAGGAGACCGATGCGGGTTTTGGAGGCGAAGCCCATGGGAAGCAGGCGCGAGACGGGCGGGGCTCAGCGGGCGGCGACGCGGAAAACGACCGCGGCGGGGGCGGTGGTTTCCTGGAAGAGTTCGCGGTGGGCGCGGCGGGCCATGCGGTCGACGACGTTGTCGGCGACGTGGAGGACGGGGACCTCGTTCATGGGCACGAGGCCGAGTTGCATCGCGGCGTTGAGGGCGCGGAGTTTTTCCGGCGTCTGCTCGGACTCGATGAGCGTGACTTTTTCGCGGGTCAGGCGTTCGACGCGGTCGGTCTCGGCGGCGAGATCGCGCTGGGATTTGGCGAGCACGCCGATCTGGTGGCGCATCCAAACCGTGCCGAGGCCGATCGACGTGCCGAAGCCGATGCAGACGACGAGGCAGACGACGAAGGGATTCGCGAAAGCACGAGCGGAGTTCTTCATGATGAAGCGGGAGAGGAAAGGGGGAGGACAGCGCCGAGCCGGGCGGCTCAGAGCTTCCGCAGCGCCCGCAGTTTCGCGGAACGGCTGCGGGGGTTGGCGGCGAGTTCGGCCTCGTCCGGCACCAGCGGACGGCGCGTGAGCGGCTCGGCGAGTTTCACGCGCAGATCCTGCGGCGTGCTGTCGTCGGCGCTTTCGGGCTGTCCGCACTGGCGGCGGAAAAACTGTTTCACGGGCCGGTCTTCGAGAGAGTGGAAACTGATCACGGCGAGCACGCCGCCGGGGGCGAGTTTCGCGAAGGCCGCGGGGAGCGCGCGATCGATGGCGCCAATCTCGTCGTTCACGGCGATGCGGATGCCCTGGAAGGCGCGCGTGGCGGGGTGGATCCGCGAGAGGGCGCGGTCGCGGGCCGGGATGGCGTCGGCGATCACGGCGGCGAGCGACGCGGTGCGGGCGAGCGCGCCGCCGCCGCGGGCGGCGACAAGCGCGCGCACGACGCGGCGCCAGTGGTGCTCCTCGCCGTAGTCGCGCACGGCGCGGACGAGCATTTCCTCGGTGGCGGTCTCGAGCCAGCGGCTGGCGGGCACGCCCGTGCGCGGGTCCATGCGCATGTCGGCGGGAGCGTCGTGCCGAAAAGAAAAGCCGCGCTCGGCGGCGTCGAGCTGGTAGGACGAGACGCCGAAATCGAAGAGGATGGCGTCGAAGCCGGTGTCGGGCAGTTCGGCGAGCAGGCCGAAGTTGCAGTCGACGAGCCGGAAGCGGTCGCCGAACTCGGCCGCGAGCGCGGCGGCGCGGGGCTGCGCGGCGGGATCACGGTCGAGCGCGAGCAACGTGCTGCCCGGCGCCGCCGCGAGTATCGCGCGGCTGTGGCCGCCGCCGCCGAAGGTGCCGTCGAGGTAGCGGCCGCCCGCACGCGGCGCGAGGCACTCCAGCACCTCGCGCAGCATTACGGGAGTGTGGCCGGGAGTCATCGCGCGGACGGAAATCTCATCGGGCGCCGTTGGCATCGGTTGACCCTTTCGCGCCGGTGGATTTCCGGGTGGCGACCTGGCGGAGAACGAGGGCGGTGCGGACACGGGGCGTCACGGCCACGGCGGGCACGGGCACGGCGCGGTCCTCGGCGTCGATCCAGGCCGGGTAGGCGCGCCGGGCGGCGGCCGGGGCGGTGAGGACCGCTTTGCGCAGCGCGAGGCGGCCGGGCGCGGATTTGACTTTGGGAAAGCGGCGCATGGTCAGAGATTCAGTTCGCGCATGAAGGTGCCGAAGTTCTCGCCGGCGGTGGCCTCCTCCTCCTTGGCCCAGCGCTCGGGACTGTAGATGTGGAACTTGGTCAGGGTGCCGACGAGGACGACCTTGTCGGTGATGCCGGCATGCTTCTTCAGTTCGTCGGAGAGCATCACGCGGCCGCCGGCGTCGTAGCTGAACGACTGCGTCTGGGAGAAAAACCGAGCGGTGAAGGCCTGGGCCTTCGCATTGCCCATCTGCAGGGCCTGGATCTTTTCGCGGAGCGCGGCGACGCCGTCGGGCGGAAGAACGACGATGTAACCGTCGGGCTGCGGGGTGGCGAGGTAGGTGGTCCCCTCCGGCAGGACGTCACGCCACACCTTGGGAACGGTCAAACGACCCTTCTCATCAAGATTGTGCCGGTGAAGGCCCGTGAACTGTGCCGAAGCGACCATGCAATGGGGAGTGGAGAAATGGGATACGCCGCCCATGGCTCCCACTTCGCCACCATTTGAATCCATTTGGACCCACCGCCGTCAATCACGAACCCATATTGAACCCCACTACTTGTTCACAAAGGCAGCGTTTCACGATTGTTGGACGAACCGGAACGGCCCGCCCAACCCAACGGTGCCACCGTCGGGGCGCACCTGCGCAAACTGCCAACCGTCCGCAAGTCACGGCAACGTTGGCCGGCCGAAAGGCAGGCGCAACGACCGAAAAAGGCCGCGGAGGGAAGCACGCGAGCAACCTGTGAACAGGTTGCAATGACCGCAAGGTCGGACTGGTCGGACTGATTTTTGGGTCGGAAATTCCCGCCGAAGCCCGTGAATGAGGGAAACTGATCCCATGCACGAACCCGCCAACCTGCAACTTATCGGCCAAGAGGTCGCCATCGTCTGGGACGATGGTCAAGAATCCTATCTCACCTTCGAAAAACTGCGCGCCGCCTCCCCGAGCGCGTCGAACCAGGGCGAACAGGATATCCTCGGGAACCGCTACGGCGGCGACGGGCCGAAGCAGTTTGCCGGGGTGACGGTGACCGGTTGGGAGCGCGTCGGGAACTACGCGATCCGCTTCGACTTCAGCGACGGCCACCGCACGGGGCTCTACAGCTTCGACTACCTGCGGAAACTGGGATCCGCGTAACCGGCCGACCGCTCAATACTCGCGCGCCGTTTTCACTCCGGGCTCAGGCACCGGGTAGCGGCCGTCGGGCCCGGGCAGCAGCGGCGCGGGCGAGTCGGCGTGGAGCGCATCCAGTCCGGGTGCGAACTCGTGCTCGTGGTTGAGCATCTGGTCGAACGTGACGGGCTGGCCGGTGTGGGCGGCGAAGCGGCCCATCGACGTGACGAGGCTGGCCTCGACGCCGCGGCGGACCTCGTTGAACGGGCGGTCGGAGCGGATCGCGTCGACGAGGTCGTCCCATTCCATCTGATACGGCGAAGGTTCCGGTTGGGCGGCGGCCCACACCACGGCGGCCGGATCGGCGTTTTGCCCGCGGTAGATCGCGGCGCGCGACGGCGCGTGGCCCTTGGCGGAGATGACGGCGAGGCCCTTGGTGCCGTGGGCGAGGCTGCTGTGGTCGGCGGCGGCGCCTTTCATGCAGCGGCCCTCGAGGAACAGCCGCGCGCCGTCGGCGAAAACGTATTCGACGGAGTAGGCGTCGAAGTTCTGGTCGACGCTGTCGCCGCGGTAGTGGCGGGCGCCGTTGCCGCGCGCGAGCACGGGCCACGCGTCCTTCATCCAGCAGCACTCGTCGATGTTGTGGATGTAGAAATCGCTGAAGGCGCCGCCGCCGGACCACATGAAACTGTGGAAGCGCTGCACCTGATACATGAAGTGCGAGATGCCCTCGGGCTTGGGCGGCGAGGCGAAGAAGCCGATCGGGCCGTGCAGGCGGTAGGCGCGCATCAGCAGCAGTTCGCCGGCCTGGCCGTCACGGATCCGCTGATACAACTCGCCGCGCGCGCGGCAGTGGCGGCACATGAGGCCGACCCCGACCTTCAGGTTGAGCCGGGTCGCCTCCTCGCCGAGCTGCAGCATGCGCCGGCTGGTGGGACCGTCGACGGTGACGGGTTTTTCCATGAAGACGTGGAGTTTCTTCGAAAGCGCGTAGGTGAAGTGCACCCAGCGGAAGGCCGGCGGCGTGGCCAGAATCACGATGTCGCCCGGCTTCAGCGCGTCCATCGCGGCCTTGTAGGAATCGAGACCGACGAAGCGGCGCTCGGGCGGCACGTCGAACTGCGCGAGGTGGGCTTTGGCCAGCCGTTCGGCCGACGCCGCGAGCCGCGCGGGAAACACATCGGCCATGGCCACGAGCTTGATCGGGCCGCTCTTGGTGGAGAGCGCCTGGCCGGCGGCGCCGGTGCCGCGGCCGCCGCAGCCGACGAGCGCGACCTGGATGAGGTCGGACGAGGCGGCGTGCACGTGGGGCAAGGCGACGCCGGCGAGCACGGAGGCGCCGGCCACGCGGCCGGAGGTTTTGAGGAAGTCGCGACGCGACACGGAGGAGCGGGGAGACGCGTTCATGGGGGGACAGCGGGGTGGAAAAAGAAGCGGACGCTGCACGGTGACGCCGGTCACCCCGCGGGGCGATGGCAAAGACACCGCATCGTTTGGCCAAAACGCCCGGAA
>JBILLY010000477.1:0-4405 GCA_044375835.1 Opitutaceae bacterium | reverse complement strand
CTCGATCCTCCGACAAGAGGACGCCGGCCGAAGAGTCGTTTGGGGTGTTTTTGCCTCATGCACGAGGTGCGTTGCAGCTCCCGACAGGGTAGAGTTCCTGCGAACCGCGTCACTTCAGTTTTGCCGCCGGAAACCTCAGCTTTTTCGTCATTTCCGAGCGGCGCCTGCACGGCTCGCAAATCACCGCACCCAGTTGGTTTCATGGTCATGCGCTTTGCCGCGCTCACGCCAGACCGACGTGCTTCAACGCCTCAAGCGGTGGGCCGGCAAAGGCGGCGGCGGGAACGTTGCCGATGTAGCCGATGGCTTTCATGCCTTCGGGAGTCGTGGCCCAGGCGCCCAACGTGAGATCGCGGAAGCGTTTGAAAAATGCGGCGGCTTTGGCGTGAAGGCCCTTGGCTTCCGCGGGATCGGCGAAGGTCTCGCAGATGCTGGTCCGCTGCACGGCGCTCAAGTCGGCGAAGTTCGTGCGGTGGCGGCGTTGCGCCTCTTCCTCGATCCAGCTCAGGCCGTCGAGCAGCAGCGGGCGATCCTTGGCCTGCTCGGGATACGGGGCGCTGATCCATTCATCGATGAAATCCGGCACGCCGACGGCGGAAGCGCCGGGTGAATTGTCGTCCGCAGGGACGATGACATCGCACAAAGCGCGCGTGGTGCGGCGCTGCGGATCGGTGAGCGTGAGCGGCCACACATCGCCGGGCTTGTAGATTCTCACCATGCTGGGATCGAGGCCGTATCCTTTGGCGGCGACGGGTGAGGCGGCCGCATCGGCAGCGAGCGTCAGACCATCCCGCGCGGCGACGGCGGCAACGGCACCCAGCATCCACTGGATGGCGCGGCGACGGTCGATGCGGGGAAGGGATTCCGGGTCGGACATCGTCAGAGGTTTCCTTGCTTGAGCTCGTTCAAGAGGTAGTCGGCCGTGCGCCAAGCGAGAGCCAGGATGGTGAGTGTGGGGTTCTTGTCGGCGGTGCTGGCGAAGGTCGCACCGTCGGCGAGGAAGACGTTCTTTACGTCCCAAGTCTGCCCCCACCGGTTCGTCACGGAGTTGGCTGCATCCGCCCCCATGATCGCGCCGCCGACCTCGTGGATCACGGAACCACCGGGCCTGATGGATTTGCGCACATCGGCCCCGGCGAAGGGCCTCACCTTGCCACCCATCGCCTCCAGCAGTTCGCGGATGTGCTTTTGCTGATGGCGCACCTGGTTGAGCTCAAAGTCGGTCCACTGCCAGTGAAAGCGCAGCACGGGGATGCCCCAGCGATCTTTCAACGCGGGATCAAGTTCGCAGAAGGTGCCGTCGTTCGGCAGCATCGTCCCTTGGGCACCGAAACCGATCTGGCAGCCGTAGAAGCGCCGCGCCTCCTCCTTGAGGCGCGCGCCGAAAAGCGTCGTGCCGCTGCCGGCGCGGCTGTCGATGCCGTTGAAGGTCGTCAGTTTTGGCATCTGCCGCCCGGGGTTGAACTCCAGGTGGTAGCCGCCGGGAAAGCCCAGTTCGCCGCGGCGATTCTGCCCGTGCCCGGTCCACGGCACGTACGCGTGAGGCCCGCCCGCCCCGTCTTCGTTGTGGATCGGCATGTGCTCAAAAGCCGGGATGTGCGCGCCGTGACTACTCCCGACCGAGTCGGTGATGTATTTTCCCACCTTGCCGCTGGAGTTCGCGAGGCCCTGCGGGAAGAGATGCGACTTTGAATTCAATAGCAGGCGCGCGGACTCCATCGAACCGGCCGCCAAGACCACGACACGACCTTGGGCCCGCCCTTCGCGACCGGTGGTCTTGTCGATGAACGTGACGCCGGTGGCCTTGCCCGCCTTGTCGATCGTGACTTCGCGCACCATCGCATTCGGCAGGATGTCGAGGTTTCCCGTCGCCAGCGCCGGCCGCAGATGCACGGTTTGCGAATCGTAATTGGCGCGGATCGCACAGCCGCGGTGGCAGTCGGTGGCCCAGAAGCATGGCGCCCGCGTGCGCATGTGCTCGGCGAGGATCCGCTGCGCCTTCGCATTTCCCGGATGCAGCTTCGCCGGCAACGTGCCGGCATCCTGTGGCTGCGTGAGCACCGCGCGATGAATCGGGGCGATATGCGCGCCGACCTTCCGGCCGTGCTTCCGCGCATAGAGTTCGCCCACGCGCAGCTGCGGTGCAGGCTGCAGCACGCCCGGGGACGAGTCGGGCGAATTCTCCAGGCCTTCATTCGTGCCGAATACTCCGATGAGCATCTCCACCTTGTCGTAGTAGGTCGCGACGTCCTCGTAGCTAATCGGCCAGTCGAAGCCTGCACCCCAATGTGAGCGCGGCTTGAAATCGTGGGGACCGTTGCGCAACGAAATGCGTCCCCAGTGATTCGTGCGGCCGCCCATCATGCGCTGCCGCCACCAGCGGAAGTGGTGCTCCGGCTCCTTGCCCGCCTGGGTGTAGGGCTCGCCGGGAATGTCCCAACCGCTCTCGATCGAGCAATCGTGAAAGCCGTATTGCTTGTCCGGGGTCGGCACGCCGCGCAGCGGTGCCTGGTTCGGGAGCTGGAACATGGCGGCCTCGGCCTGCACGTCGAAGGAGCGCCCCGCCTCGAGCACCAGCACCTTCACCCCCTCCATCGTAAGCGTATAAGCCGTCTGTCCGCCGCCCGCGCCGGAGCCGACAACGACGACATCGTAGGAGGCTTGGAGTTTTTCGGTCGAAATGACGGGCATGGGTTGGGGGTCCGACAAAACTATCCAAGGCCGCGCGGGCGGGATCGTTGCTTGCCGGCAAGGAACATGGGGCGTTCGCTCACCTTGCGTTCGGGCAATACCTCCCGCCGCCCCGGAGGAACCGGTGACTGCGCGAGCTTTTGTCGCTCATTGCCCCTTCTCTTTTGGACGATGGCGACATCGTTGAATTTGACCGGGGAAACGGCGGCGGTGGAGGTCAACCCGTGGACTCGTTCCGGCGTTCAATACCGGCCGCTGATGCCGAAGTTTACAAAGGCCCCGTTGTCGAAGTCCGCCTGCAGTCGGCTGCGCTCGAAGTAAAACCACTCCTGCCGCGCGTTGAACATATTCTGGATATCGAAATAGAACTGGAGTTTCGGCGAAACCGTATAGCTGAAGTTCACATTCCACGCCGTGCGCGCCACCTTGTAACGCAGGCGCGAGCGGTCCGTGGAATAGCCGACCAGGTGTTCGCCCGTGTGATTCACGAGCAGGCGCGCACTGAATTTTTTCCAGGGGAAAGTCAGGCCCGCATTGGCCGTCGTCGGCACGAAGTTCGGCACGAGGTTGGTTGTGCGCGGCCCCGTCGAGCCGTAGTCGCCCTCCGTCGTGAGCCGGGTGTAGTTGGCGAATGCGCTCATCCGCTTCAGCACGCCGGGCAGGAAGGTGAGCTGTTGCTGGAAGCTCAGCTCGACGCCCTGGATCGTCGCCGTGCCGGCATTGCGGTCGGTGATCAGATTGTAGCCGCCGTAACTCCCGCCGTAGCCGTTGTCGGGGCCGTTGGGTACGGTCTCGCCGCCGAGCGAGACGATGAAGTCTTTCAGCTTCTTCTGGAACACGCCGACCGAGAGAGCGCCCACCGGCTCGAAGTAATACTCGAGCGTGAGGTCGATATTCTCGGCGAACTGCGGCTTCAGCGCCGGGTTGCCCACGATGAGGGTTTGCGTCTGGTCGTTCACATCCTCGCGCGGCACCAGATTGGCGAAGGGCGGGCGGCCGATGCTGTTGGACCAATTGGCCCGGGCGAGCAACGACCGCGTGAAGTTGTACGTGAGATACGCGCCGGGAAACGTGTTGCTGTAGCGCCCTTCGATGCGCCGAGGGTTGTTGTAGTCGAACCGCGCCCGCGCCGCGGGGTCCGGGATCGCCGCCGCGGTCGCCAGCGTGCGCGCCCGCACAAACCCGCGGCCCGCCACCTCCGTCTCCTCGAAACGCAGCCCGCCGACCGCCCGCAATTGCTGCCAACGTGTTCCAGCCATGAAGTAGGCGGAGGTGACATCCTCGACGACCCGGCGCGTACCGAGATACTTGCGCGATTCGTCGTAGTAGCGGTCTTCGAACCAGTGCGTCGGGTTTTTCTTCACGTGTTCGGCCACGTAGCCGACATGGGTGTAGGGGATCGGGCCGTTGCGCAGGTTCTCGGTCGTCCGCACGCCGTTGAATTGAAAGATGCTCAGATCGTCGTCATTGCGGCCGGTCGCGGGATTGACCCCCAGAACGCCGTCCGGTCCCGCATATTGCCAGCGTCGGTCGCCTCCGACTTCCTCGGCGGTCTGGCGGCGGAAGCGCGCGCCGGCCTTCACGTAGCTCGATCCCCGCGCATCGAGGGAGTATCTCGCGTTGGCGGAAACGCTTTCGAGCGTGCCATTGCGCTCGTTGTTCCGCTTGTTGAGCTCGCTGTTCGTGTAGTTCTTCAGATCGAAGATGCTCGGCC
>JBILLY010000552.1:0-4003 GCA_044375835.1 Opitutaceae bacterium | reverse complement strand
GCCAACGCCTTCTTCCGCACCGACGACGACACCGCGCCCGGTATGCCCGGCACGCCCGACGCCGCCGCCCCCGAGCGCCTGCCCGCCGGCGATCTCCCTGCCGACACCGGCGCCGTCGCCCCCGAGCTGCCCACCACCACCTTCGCCGACGTCGGCGGCATGGAGCCCGTGAAGGAAGAGATCCGGATGAAAATCATCCTCCCGCTCCAGCAGCCCGACCTCTTCAAAGCCTACGGCAAAAAAATCGGCGGCGGCATCTTGCTCTACGGCCCGCCCGGCTGCGGCAAAACCTTCCTCGCCCGCGCCACCGCCGGCGAAGTCAACGCCGGCTTCCTCGCCGTCGGCATCAGCGACGTCCTCGACATGTGGATCGGCCAGTCGGAGAAAAACCTCCACGCCCTCTTCGAGCAGGCCCGCACCCACCGCCCCTGCGTCCTTTTCTTCGACGAAGTCGACGCCCTCGGCGCCAACCGCACCGACATGCTCAAGTCCGGCGGCCGCCAGATCATCAACCAGTTCCTCTCCGAACTCGACGGCGTCCAGGCCTCCAACGAAGGCGTTCTCATCCTCGCCGCCACCAACGCCCCCTGGCACCTCGATCCCGCCTTTCGCCGCCCCGGCCGCTTCGACCGCATCCTCTTCGTCCCGCCGCCCGACGAGTCCGCCCGCGCCGCGATCCTGCGCCTCCTCGTCAAAGGCAAACCCGTCGCCGACCTCGATTTCGAAGGCCTCGCCAAAAAGACCGACGGCTTCTCCGGCGCCGACCTCAAGGCCGTCATCGACGTCGCCGTGGAGGACAAACTCCGCGCCGCCATGAAAGCCGGCTCGCTCCAACCCCTCGCCACGCGCGACCTCCTCGACGCGATCAAGCGCCACAAACCCACCGTGCGCGACTGGTTCCAGACCGCCCGCAACCACGCCCTCTACGCCAACCAAAGCGGCCTCTACGACGACATCCTCGCCTACCTCAAAATCCAAAAGTAGCCCGCGCCCCGCCCGTTTCCGGCCTTCCGGCCTTCCGGCTTTCCGGACTTCCGCCTTTCGCCTTTCGCCTTTCGCCTTCTGCCCCCCGCCTTCCACCGCCGTGTCCGCCCACCTCCAGCGCGCCCAACTCCTCCTCGCCCAGTCGCGTCCCGCCGACGCCGAACAGGAGGCGATGCGCGCCCTCGCGCAGACGCCCGACGACCCGCACGCCCTCGCGCTCCTCGCTCTCAGCCGCCTCGACCAAGGCCGCCGCGATCCCGCCCTCGAAGCCGCCCAACAGGCCGTCGGCCTCGCGCCCGACCACGCCTACTTCCACTACGTCCACGCCCTCGTGCAGCACCGGCTCGACAACGAGGAGGAGGCGTTCCGCGCCGCGCAGGAAGCCCTCCGCCTCGATCCCGCCGACCCCGACCACCACTCGCTCCTCGCCTCCATCGAGCTCGCCCGCCGCCGCTGGCCCGCCGCCCTCGAGTCCGCCGAACAGGCCCTCGCCCTCAACCCCGAACACGTCGGCGCCGCCAACCTCCGCTCCATGGCCCTCGTCCGCCTCGGCCGCAAAGCCGAGGCCATGGAGTCCGTCGACTACGCTCTCCACCGCGCCCCCGACGACGCCTTCTCCCACGCCAACCAGGGCTGGAACTGCCTCCACCGGAACGAACCCAAGCGCGCCCAGGAACACTTCCGCGAAGCCCTCCGCCTCGACCCCACGCTCGACTACGCCCGCGAGGGCATGCTCGAGGCGCTCAAGGCCCGCAACCCCGTCTACCGCGGCATGCTCGCCTACTTCCTCTGGCTCGGCCGCCAGAGCGCGAAGTTCCAGTGGGTTTTCATCATCGGCATTTTCTTCGGCAGCAGCGCCGCCCGCTCGCTCTCCGCCTCGCAGCCCCACCTCAACTGGCTCTGGTGGCCCCTGCTCGGCCTCTTCTACGTCTTCGTCTACCTCTCGTGGACCGCCGTCCCGATGTTCAACTTGCTCCTGCGCTTCGACCGCTTCGGCCGCCACGTGCTCACCGACGACCAGCGCCTCGGCGCCACCTGCTTCGGCGTCGCCTTCGCCCTCGCGCTCGCCTCCGCCGTCTGGTGGCTCGGCTTCGGCCGCGAGGCCGGCCTCTTCGCCACCTTCGTCTTCGCCGCCCTCTCGATCTGCCTCGCCGCCGCCTTCGCCCGCATGGGCCGCAGCCGCACCATTCTCGCCGCGTCCACCGCCGTCCTTGCCCTCGTCGCCGTCGCCGCCGCCCTGCTCGTCGTCAACGGCCACGAAACCGGCTACGCCCTCGTCACCGCCTTCTCCGTCGGCTTCCTCGGCTTCCAGATTCTGGCCAACACCCTCACGAAATAAGGGCCTGCTTCAAACCCTGGAGCTCCCGGGTCCGCCGCAAAATCCCGAACGGTTGAACCGCTGGTTCGCGCCTACGAACCCTGATCGGATCGCTGCCAAGCGGTGCGAGTCGGTGGTTCCTTCCGGGTCTGGCAATCAGTTCCGGGCGCCGCCCGCGCGCCCCGCCCCCCGCGTATCGCGACTCCGGTTACGCCCCGAGCCGCGCCGCGCGGAACAACACCACGCAGTCCGAGCCGTCGAGCGTCGGCAGCCACTCCGGGCGCAGCGCCGCGAACTCGCGGTCGATCGCCGCCCGCAGCCCGCCCACCTCGATCACCACAAAGCCGTGCGGCTGCAGCCGCCCGCGCGCCTGCCGCAGCAGCGTGCGCACGATGTCGAGCCCGTCGCGCCCGCCGTCGTGCGCCATCCGCGGCTCCGCCGCGAATTCCGGCGCCTGCGTGTCGACGTGCGCGCTCGGCTCGTAGGGCGGATTGCTGAGGATGAAGTCGTAGCGCGCCGGCGGCACCGCCGCCAGCACGTCGCTCGCGTGCAGCGTCACCCGGTCGCCCACCGCGTGGTCGCGCACGTTGATCGCCGCCACGTCGAGCGCCGCCGACGACAGGTCGCACGCATCGACGCGCGCCGCCGGAAAGCCGTGCGCCAGCAGGATCGCGAGACACCCCGAGCCCGTGCACACGTCGATCACGTGGCGCACGTTTTTCCCGCGCCGGCCCGCCGGCAGCAGCGCGTCGAGTTGCTCCGGGATCATCTCCAGGAAATAGCTGCGCGGAATGATTGTCCGCTCGTCCACGTAGAAGCGGTGCTCGCCCAGCCAGGCTTCGCGCGTGAGATACGCCGCCGGCACCCGGTCCAGCGCCCGCCGCCGGAACACCGTTTCCAATTTCGCCCGGTCCGCCGCGCCGAGCACTTTCGTCAGCACGCGCGCGTCGCTGTCCAGCGGCAGCCCCAGCGTGCGCAGGATGAGATACAACGCCTCGTCGTGCGCCTCCGCCGCCACTTGGCCGAGCGCCAGCCGCTCGCGCGCATACAGCCGCTCCGCCCACTCCAGCCACGCCCCGGGCGTCGCGAGCCGCGCCGCCGCGGCGAAGGGATCAGCCGGCTTTCGGCTCATCGGGCGCGACCACATGCACGTGGTTCTGGATGTGCTCCGGGCAGTAGCATTGGTCGCCCGCACACTTCGAGCAGTAGCGGAAATCCAGCTGCGGATGGCTGCGGTCCGTCTTGCCGCAGACGTGGCACGTATGGCGCGGTTGCTCCGCCTCCTCCGCCCGCGCCGCCCGCCGCTGCGCCGTGCGCCGGCCCTGCCGCAGCGTGCGCACCATGTCCGGCCCGAAAAACACCAGGAAGCTCGCCACCGCCGCCCCGATCTGCAGCCGGTCCGCGAGATCGCCGCGCACGAAATCCACCAGGTTCATCGCCCACGCGATGATCGCCAGCCACTTGATCTTCACCGGCAAAATGAAAAACAGCGTCAGCTCGAAATCCGGATTCAGGTAGGCGAAGGCCAGGAAAACCGTCGCGAGGATGTAGAAGTTGGTGACCGGGTTGTAGGGCGTCACGAACGCCGACGCCACCGTCAGCGCCCAGCTCAGGAACAGGAAAACATTGAAACGAAACGCCCCCCAATGGTCCTCGAGCGCGTTGCTCATCAGGTAGAACAGATACCACCCGAAGGCCATG
>JBILLY010000476.1:0-4418 GCA_044375835.1 Opitutaceae bacterium | reverse complement strand
GAGCCGGGGGCGAAGGGACGGGAGGCGGGAGTTCCGGTGGCGGCGAGGCGGGTCAGGCGGCCATGGTTTCGAGGTAGAGTTTCTCGAGGTCGGTGTGACGCAGCTCGGCGGCGGTGAGGATGTGGGCGAGACGGCCGTGGCGCATGATGCCGACGCGGTCGGCGTCGGCTTTGGCGCGGAAGAGGTCGTGGGTGGCCATCAGAATTGCGACGCCGCGGTCGCGGAGTTGGCGGAGGAGGCGGCTGAACTCGTGGCTGGCGCTGGGATCGAGGCCGCTGGTGGGTTCGTCGAGGAGGAGGACTTTGGCGTGCTTGGCGAGGGCGATGGCGATGCCGACTTTTTGGCGCATGCCTTTGGAATAGGCGGAGACACGGCGGTCGTGGGCGTCGGTCTGGAGGCCGGCGTCGAGGAGGAAGCCGCGGAGGGCGCCCTCGGGGTAGCGGTGGCCGGCGAGTTCGCTGAAGTAGGCGAGGTTTTCGAGGCCGCTGAAGTGGCCGTAGAGATTTACCTGCTCGGGGATGTAGGCGAGGCGGCGCTTGGTCTCGAGCGGCTCGGCGGCGACATCGAGGCCGTCGATGACGGCGCGGCCGGAGTCGGGGGCGACGAAGCCGAGCAGGCAGTTGAGCGTGGTGGTTTTGCCGGCGCCGTTGGGGCCGAGGAGGGCGAAGAGTTCGCCGGGAGCGACGGTGAGATTGAGGGCGGAGACGGCGGGCGCGGCGGTGCCGGGGTAGCGCTTGGTGAGATTCTCGAGGACGAGCATGGGCGGGGCGGCGGCGGCGCGGACGTTGAGAGTAGAGAGCTGAGTTTTGAGCGCTGGGCGGCGAGACGCGGGAGCTGGGTGGGTGGCGAGGGCGTGCGGGAAATCAGCCGACGAGGGCGGAGAGGTAGGACGCGTCGGCGTGGTCGCGGCGGGAGACGTGCGGCGCGACGTCGGCGACGACGGCGCCGGCGTCGAGGGTGACGATCTGCGTGGCGAGGCGGCGGGCGAAATCGAGGTCGCGGGTGGCGAGGAGGACGGCGGCGCCGCGTTTGCGGAGGCGGCGGAGGCCGGCGACGAGGACGGCTTGGGCGGCGGGGTCGAGGTCGCGGGCGGGTTCGTCGAGGAGCCAGGCGTCGACGTTGTGCAAGGCGGCGACGGTGAAAGCGAGTTGGCGGGCGATGGCTGGCGGGGCGCCGCGCAGCGGGCGCTCGTGGTGGGGGAGGGCGAGGCCGGAGCGGACGAGGGCGGCGCGGAGGACGGGCTCGGGCATGCGGCGGCCGAGCGCGCGGCAGGCGGCGGCGAGGTGCGCGAGCGGCGAGAGCGCGGGATCGAAGGACGGTTGGGCGGGCACCCACGCGAGGTGCGGGGCGGCGATCGCGGGACGGCCGGCGACATCGAGGCCGGCGACGCGGACGGTGCCGGCGGCGGGGCGATGGCGGCCGAGGAAGGTCTCGAGCAGGAGGGTTTTGCCGGCGCCGGCGGGGCCGACGAGCGCGACGAGGGCGCCGGGCGGGACGGTGAGGTCGACGGCGTCGAGCAGCGGGCGGCCGGAGCGGGTGACGGTGAGGGCGTGGGCGCGGAGCATGGGCGGGAGGAGGTGAGATTGGAGATTTTTGACTTCAGAGCTGCGCGCGGCGGAGGCGGTGGGCGGCGAGCGCGAGGCTGGCGGCGGCGAGGGCGAGAAGGGGCCAGAGCGGCGGGGCGTCGGCGGTGGAGGGAGCGGCGGGCGTGTAGCGGGGGAAGCCGGCGTAGTCGGCGGGGGTGACCGAGGCCTCGGCGAAGAAGAGCGGGTAGAAGCGCTGGCGGAGCGTGGCGTGGAAGGCGCGGACGCGGTCGAGGTAGGCGAGGTGAGCGTCGAGGTCGGTGCCGGCGCGGGCGGAGAGGGCGAGTTGCGCGTAGGCGGTGGGGAGGAGCCAGGCGAGGCGGGTGACGGCGGCCTGGCGGGCGCGGAGGTGGCGGCGGTAGGCGGCGGATTCGGCGGCGACGGATTCGTCGCCGAGTTGCTGCATGGCGTAATACCAGCGCCAGGCGAAGCGGCCGGTGACGGGCGGCGTGCCGCTCCAGTCGGGGTTGAGCGCGAAGAACTTCTCCATCGTGTCGGCGCGGGGTTTGTCCCACGCGGCGTGGCTCTCCTGCCGCTGGCGCACGGTGAGATCGAGGCCCTCGCGGACGGGGAAGGCGGTGACGAGCGCGAGGTTGAGCAGGGGCGGCAGCAGCACGGTGGCGCCGACCCAGACGGTGAGCGCGGTCGCGAGGGTGGCGGCGGCGGAGCGGAAGAAGGCGACGACGAGGGCGGCGAGGCCGGCCCAGGCGGCGAGGTGGGCCCAGGCGGCGGCGAGCCAGCCGAGGGCGGCGGCGTCGGGCGGTATCCGGAGAACGGGGACGGCGACCAGGGATGCGGCGGTGCCGGCGGCGCCGACGGCGAATACGGCGACGAGCAGGCGGGCGGCGGCGAGGCGGACGAGGGAGCCGCCCTGGGCGGCGACGAGCGGGAGGCGGCCGGCGTCGCGGTCGCGGCCGAGGGCGTCGTGGGCGAGGAGAAGGAGCGCGAGCGGCGCGAGGGCGGTCCAGACGAAGGCGAGGTCGAAGCTGCCGACGGACTGGAGGAGCGGATTGCCGAGGTCGGCTTCGTAGAGTTGGCCCTCGAGGCCGAGGAGGCGGACCCAGACGACGTCGGGCACGAGATCGCGCACGCCGAAGGCGAGGGCGCCGAGGGCGGGGAGCGGGTGGTGGGTGGGATAGAACGCGTAGTAGGAGACGTAGCCGGCTTCGCCGCTCGGGCTGAACTGGCGGGCGATGCGCTCCATCTGGGCGGCGTAGTGGCCGGGGAGCGCGGCGAGTTCGCGGGTGTGTTCGGATTGGCGCCGGGCGCCTTGCCAGACGGCGAGGAGGCCGGCGGCGAAGAGGGCGCCGCAGACGACCCAGGTGGCGGAGCCGCGGAGGAGGAGGCGCGTTTCCCAGCGGAGGAGGCGGAGAAAGGCGTTCATGCGGCGAGGGCGCGCACGCGGGCGAGCAGGAGGAGCGGGAGCGCGGCCCAGGCGAGCAGCACGGCCCAGGCGGAGCCGGTGCCGGCGAGGGCGGCGGTGAACGGAGTCTCGGGCGGCGCGAAATCGGGCATGCGGCGCCAGTGATCGGGCGAGAGCTTCTGGTCGCGGTCGCCGCGGTAGGCGATTTTGTCGCGGTGCAGTTCGTTGAGGTGCTGCACGAAGGTGTAGCGGTAGCGCTCGGCGGCGCGCTGGAAGGCGAGCTGGGCGCGGAGATCGGTGCCGGCGGCGGCAGCGGTGAGAGCGCGGGCGGCGAGCGTGGGGGCGAGCCACGCGGCGCGGGCGAGGACGGCGGCCTGGGCGAACTGGAGGTCGGCGAGGGCCTCGAAGTGGCGGGCGAAGGCTTCGGCGGCGAGTTGTTCGCCGTGGGCCATGACGAGGGCGCCGTAGTTGACGGGGAGATCCTCGATTTTGGCGACGCCGTGGCGGGCGAGGGTGTCGGCGCGGAAGCGGGCGAAGTGGGGATCGTCGGGGTTGTGGCTGTCGCCCTGACGGCGGACCTCCTCGGTGACGGCGGCGGCGAAGGACGTCTTGTCGGGGAGCGGATGCAGGGCGGCGGCGACGGCGGCGGCGGCGCGGGGCACGACGAGGGCGGCGGCGATCCAGGCGGTGACGAGCCAGGCGCAGGCGGCGGCGGAGGAGCGGGCGCGGGCGGAGACCCAGAGCGTGAGGCCGAGCCACGCGAGCGTGTGCAAGGCGAGGGCGGCGATGACGGCGGCGTGGCGCGGCAGGCCGGAAAAATCGGCGCGGAACGCGGGGTCGGCGGCGAGGGCGGCGAGGCTGGCGACGGCGGCGACGGCGAGGAACGGGACGAGGGCGGCGGCGAGACCGGCGAGTTTGCCGAAGACGAGCGTGCGGGGGGCGAGCCCCTGGGCGAGGAGCAGGCGGAGGCGGCCGGACTCGGCATCGGCGGCGACGGCGCGGTGGCCGAGGGCGATGACGACGAGGGGCAAGACGAGTTGGAGGACGAAGGCGAGGGAGAGTTCCCCGAGGCGGAAGGCGGAGGAGAGTTCGCCGGCCTCGGCGAAGTTGGCGGCGTTTTGGCGGTGGGCCTCGAGGTAGAGGGAGCGGCCGGCGTAGCTGTCGACGCCGGGATCGAAGGCGGCGAGCGGGCCGGGGGGCTTGAAGGCGAAGGTGCCGTAGTGGGCGACGCGGTGCGGATGGCGTTCGGGTTGGCCCTCCCACTGGGCGCGCACCAGCGCCTGCAGATCGGTCTGGCGCGCGCGCTCGCGCTGCTGGCGCACGCCGTTGAGGACGGCGGCGCAGAGCACGAGCACGGCGAACAGACCGAAGAGCAACCGGTAGCCGCGGCGGCGCAGGTGCAGGCGCAGCTCGGCGCGGGCGACGGCGGCGAGGGCGCCGGCGGAGCCGGGGGCGGTCGTGGGGGAGAGGTC
>JBILLY010000473.1:0-4430 GCA_044375835.1 Opitutaceae bacterium | reverse complement strand
CGGCCTCGGCGGCCTCGCGGCCGCGCTCGGGGTCGCCGCCGGCGCCGAGCCCGCGGGTGACGACCATGCCGATGAGGACCTTGTCCTGCACGGGCGAGGCGGAGAGCGCCTGGTGATCGGTGTTGATCACGGCGAGCTGGAGACGCTCGAGGTTCTCCATCTTGAGCCGGTCGACGGCGTTGGCGCCGGCGCCGCCGACGCCGATCAGCTTGATGGCGATGCTGCGGTCGGTGAGCAGCGGGTGCTCGAGGGGAAGTTCGTTGGGATGCATCGGCGCGCGGCGTTCAGGCGTGGGAGAAGAGGCGTTTCATGCCGGAGAAGAAACCGCCGCGGCGGCGGACGGCGGCCTGTTCGGACTGGGAGGCGATGCCGCAGTAGAGCAGGCCGAGAGCGGTGTGGTAGCCGGGGTCGCGGAGGTTTTCGTTGATCCAGGTCGGCGCCTCGCCGGCGTGGGCGGGGACGTCGAAGACGCGGGCGGCGGCATCGACGATGCCGGGGAGCTTGGAGGTGCCGCCGGTGAGCACGACGCCGGTGGCGCAGAACTCGGGGGAGAAAGCGACGCCGAGTTTCTTTTTCACGACCTCGAACAGTTCCTGGACGCGGACGGAGGTGATCTGCTCGATGGCGTGCTGGGAGAACTGGCGGTCGCCGATGGCGAAGTTGCCGTCGAGCCAGACCTTCTGGTTCTTGTCCTTGGTGACGACGGTGGCGCGGCCGTAGCGGAGCTTGAGTTTCTCGGCCTGGCCTTCGGTGAGGCGGAGGCCGATCGCGATGTCGTTGGTGAGGTGGGCGCCGCCGACGGCGACGACGCCGGTGACGTGGGGCACGCCGTCGCGGTAGAGCACGTAGTCGGTGGTGCCGGCGCCGATATCGAGGACGAGCACGCCGTGCTGGCGCTCTTCCTTGCTGGTGACCATGTGGCCGGAGGCGAGGCTGGAGAGGACGACCTCGTTGATGTCGAGGTTGAAGCCGCGGATGACGTTGAGCAGGTCGCCGACGCGCTGTTCCTGGCCGTGGACGGTCCAGTAGCCGACCTCGATGCGCTGGCAGCGGAGGTCCTTGGGATCGGCGATGACGCGGCCGTCGATGCGGTAGGGCCGGCGGAGCTGCTGCACGAGGACGCGGCCGGAGGGCAGTTCCTTGCGCTTGGCGAGATCGCAGACGCGGCGCAGGTCGGAGGGCTCGATCATGTTGTCGGCGGACTCCACGTTGACGGCGGCCTCGTTGTAGAAGCCCTCGAGGTGGCCGCCGCTCTGGGCGAGGAAGACGACGTCGATGTGCTCGCGGGCCTGGCGCTCGGCCTGCTCGAGGGCGCTGTGGGTGCAGTCGCTGGCGGCGCGGAAGTCGACGATGCCGCCCTTCACCACGCCGCGGGAGGAGCACTCGCCGCAGCCGATGATGGAAAACTCGCGCTCGCTGTATTCGCCGACGAGGACGGTGACTTTCGAGGTGCCGATTTCGACGGCGCCGATGTAGGTCGAGTTAGAGCTCACGTTTTGAATCGGGCTGGGAGATGGGAGACGGAAAAAAGGCGGGCAGCGCGGACGGCTGCGGGCGGCCGCGGGTATCGGCCGCGACGACGGGCTCGAGCATGACGGGGACGTTCTGGCCGAAGGTGAGGTCGATGCGGGCGCGGCCGGCGGGGACGTGGGCGAGTTTCTCGACGAGGAAATCGAGTTTCGCGAGCTGGACGAAGTAGCTGCCGAGGGCGTCGAAGACGACGACGGTGCCGCTCTTCATGGTCACCTCGAGCACCTTGTCGCTCTCGAGGCGGGCGAGGGAGACGTGCTGCCAGTTGCGATACAGCTCCGCGGCGCCGAACTGCGCGTCGACGAGCAGGCGGGTGACGCGGGCCATGCCGGGGATCGGGCGGAAGCCGGGACCGGCGGGAATCAACGTGAGGCCGCTCAGCCAGGGCAGCGTGGCCACCATCGCCGGATCGAAGCCGTGGCCGCCGAAGACGACGCCGTCGGGGGCGACGAGCAGGTCGCGCGGCTCGCCGTCGGCCTCGACGCGCACGCGGGCGACGGGCGAACGCTCGGTGATGCGGACGACGAGGCGGTCGGGGAAGCGGCGGGCGACGGCGGCGGTGGCGACCTGGCCGTCGGCGAGGAGGCGGGCGCGGACCCGGTCGAGGTTGACCTCCATGAGCGCGGTGCCGCGCGGGAGGGCGAGGGTGTTTTGCAGCCAGTCGGAATCGAGCACGCCGCCCATCGAGGTGGAGAGGTCGAAGTGGCGGACGGGGACGGCCTTGGCGGCGGTCGGGACGCGTTTCGGGTCGGTGCTGAGCGCGAGGGAGACGAGCCAGACCACGCCGGCGACGCCGCAGAGGACGGCGACCGCGACCACGCGGCGCACGCCGGAGAGCGCGCGGCGCCAGCGGCCGCCGCGCGACATGGCGCGGGGCTTCAGCGGCTGCGACAAGTCGCGCCAGCTGCGGGCGGGGGGCGTGGAAACGGGTTCGTCGGGCACGGTGAGTTCAGGATCGAGCCGCGTGAAAACGCGCGAGCGCCGGTGAGACCAATTCCCGCACCAAAGCCGTGAAATCCAACCCCACGCAGCGCGCGCTCATCGGCAGCAGGCTGGTTTCTTTCATGCCGGGGAGCGTGTTGATTTCCAGCAAATAGAACTCGCCGGACGCGGAACGCATGAAATCGACGCGGGAGTAGTCGCGGCAACCGCAGCCGGCGAAGGCGGCCTCGGCGGCGGCCTGCAGCGCGGCGGTCTCGGCGGGCGCGAGCGGGGCGGGCGCGAAATACTCGGTGTGGCCCTTGGTGTATTTGCTGGTGAAGTCGTAGACGCCGGACTTGGGCCGGATCTCGACGATGCCCATGGCGCGGCCGTTCAGCACGCCGACGGAGAATTCGCGGCCGACGATGCGCTGCTCGATCAGCCAGCCGCCGCGGTCGATCGCGGCGAGTTTCGCGGCGAGTTCGGCGCGGGTGGCGGTGAGGGCGAGGCCGACGCTGCTGCCCTCGGCGTTGGGCTTGACGACGAGGTTTTCGCCGAGTTCCGCGACGACGGCATCGGCGGTCGGTTTGGCGGCGGCGTCGAAACAGAGGCCGCGGACCACGCGCACGCCGCGGGCGGCGGCGGCTTCTTTGGTGCGGGTCTTGTCCATGGTGAGCCGGCTGGCGGCGGCGCCGCAGCCCGCGTAGTGGAGGCCGGCGGCATCGAGCAGGGACTGCATGCCGCCGTCCTCGCCGAAGGTGCCGTGGAGCGTCGAGAAGACGACGTGCCGGCGCGGATCGAGGCCGGCGGGCAGCGCCTCGGCGTCGAGCTCGAAGAGCCGCGTGGGAAAGGTGCGGGCGAGCGCGAGCGCGGAGGCGCGGCCGGAGCCGAGGGAGACCTCGCGCTCGGCGGAGACGCCGCCGGCGAACACCGCGATGATCGGGGACGGTTGACTCATAAAACTTCCTCCCAGCGGCGGCCGAAGAGCAGCACCTCGGGCCGGAGGTCGACGCCGCGGAGGGCGCGGACCCGGGCGCGGACGAGGCGCACGAGGCCGAGCACATCGTCGCCGGTGGCGCCGCCGCGGTTGACGATGAAATTGGCGTGGACGGGCGAGACTTCGGCGCCGCCGACGCGGGTGCCCTTGAGGCCGCAGTCGTCGATGATGCGGCCGGCGGAGGCGCCGGGGGGATTCTTGAAAATGCAACCGGCGCTCGGCTCGCGCGGCTGGGTCTCGTGGCGCTTTTTCCGATACGTGTCGATCTGGCGGGCGATCGCGTCGGCTTGGGCCGGGGAAGCGGGCCGGAGCACGGCGCCGAGGGCGAGCGCGGTCTCGAGTTCGGCGCAGTGCCGGTAGTCGACGTGGAGCGCGGCTTTCGGCACGGTGCGAACGGCGCCCCCGGCGTCGAGGAGCGTGACCTCGGCGACGACGTCGAACATCCAGCCGCCCATGGCGCCGGCGTTCATGCGGAGCGCGCCGCCGACGCTGCCGGGAATGCCTTCGAGGAATTCGAACCCGCCGAGACCGGCGGCGGTGGCTAGGCCGCAGAGGTTTTTCAGGCGCAGGCCGGCGCCGACGGCGACGAGGCCGTCGGGCCGCGGGGCGAAGGCGGACCAGGCTTCGTGCGCGAGGGAGAGGACGAGGCCGTCGACGCCCGCGTCGGGCACGACGAGATTGGAGCCGCGGCCGAGGGGGAAGACGGGCACGCCCGCGTCGCGGGCCAACTCCAGCAGGTCGCGGAGTTCCGCGAGGGACGCGGGGTCGGCGAAGAGCCGGGCGGCGCCGCCGACGCGGAGCGTGGTGCGGGGCGCGAGCGGTTCCTCGCGGCGCAGCCGGGCCGCGGCGCCGAGCCGGGCCCGCCACGCGGCCGCCAAGTCGTCCCAGAACGGGGCGGACAGCGGGCGGGCGGCGGACGGGGGCGGTTCGGCCATGGCGTAGGCGGTGGTCATGCGGCGGGATGACGGAGGCGAGGAGCCGG
>JBILLY010000472.1:0-4431 GCA_044375835.1 Opitutaceae bacterium | reverse complement strand
CAGGCCTTTCATGAAGGACTCTTCGACGGAGCCGAGGGCGCGGCGGCCGAGGCGGACCTGGACCATGGCATCGGAGGCGATGGTGCCGATGTTCTGGTAGAAATCGCGGGCGACGCGCGGGGTGACCGGGGCGAGGTGGCCGTCGGCGTCGACGAGGACTTTGCCGAAGGTGGCCTCGTATTGCCGCTCCAGGGCGGCGCCGCCGCCGCGGAGGTAGCGGAGCACGCGGTCGAAGTCGGCGCGGGCGAGGTCGCGGTAAGGGTAGGCGCGGCGGACGAGGGCGAAGGCAGCGTCGGGCGTGAGCGAGGCGGAAACGGCGAGGCCGGCCAGGGTCTGCGCGAGGACGTCGAGCGGCGCCTCGTGGAGGCGGACGGGCTCGAGGTCGCGGCGTGCCATGAGGCGGGCGGTGACGGCGCACTCGGCGAGGTCGTTGAGGTTGCTGGCGACGAGGATGCCGTGGCTGGTTTCGCCGAGGGAGTGGCCGGAGCGCCCGATGCGCTGGAGGGCCCGGGCGACGCCCTTGGGGGCGCTGATCATGACGACGGTGTCGATCGAGCCGATGTCGATGCCGAGTTCGAGCGAGGTGGAGCAGACGACGGCGCGGAGTTCGCCGCGCTTGAGGCGGTCCTCGACGTCGAGGCGGATCGCGCGGTCGAGGGAGGCGTGGTGCACCTCGATGAGCCGGGCGAGGGAGGGCAGGAGCTGTTTCAGGCGGAGACCGATGCTCTCGGCGCCGGAGCGGGTATTGGTGAAAATGAGGACGGTGCGGCGGCGGCCGACGAAGGCGCCGAGCTCGGCGAGGAGACGGGAGGCGGTGTAACCGGCGGCAGGATACGCGTGATCGCGGAGCGGGGAAAAGACCTCGATGCGGGCGGGCTTGGGCTGGTCGACCGCGGCGATGGCGCAGGGGCGGCCGGGACCGACGAGGAAGGCGGCGACGGTCTCCAGCGGGGCGACGGTGGCGGACAGGCCGATGCGGACGAGGCCGGGGCGGGCGGCGGGCGGAGCGGAGGCCGGCGGGGCAGAGGCGTGCAGGTGTTCGAGGCGCTCGGCGGCGAGGGCGAGGAGCGTGCCGCGTTTGTTTTCGGCGAGCGCGTGGAGTTCGTCGGCGATGAGGAAGCGCACGCTGCGCAGGGCGGGGTGCCAAGCGGGTTGGCTCAGGAGAAGCGTGAGGCTTTCGGGCGTGGTGACGAGCAGGTGGGGCGGGCGGCGGCGCTGGCGGGCGCGCTCGGCGGCGGGGGTGTCGCCGGTGCGGGCGCCGAGGCTCAGCCACGACCAGCCGAGTTCGTCGAGCGGCTGGCGGAGGTTCTTCTCGAGGTCGTAGGCGAGGGCGCGGAGCGGGGAAACATAGATCGCGACGAGTCCGGCGGGGAGCGTGCCGGCGTCGCGGGCGCGGGCGAGGTGATCGAAGACGCCGAGGAAGGCGGCGAGGGTCTTGCCGCTGCCGGTGGGCGAGGAAAGCAGGAGCGAGCGGCCGGCGAGGACGGAGGGCAGCGCGACGGCTTGGGCGGGGGCGAGGGCACCGAAGCGGCGCCGGACCCAGGCGGCGAGGGCAGGGTGGAGCGCGGCGAGGGCGGTGTCGCCGGAGGCGGCGGCGGGATCGAGGCGCGTGAACATCAGCGGCGGGCGAGCAACCACGCCGCGGAGCGCACGACGATCCAGGCGAGGGCCAGGCCGGCGAGGCTGGCGACGATGTCGAGCAGGTCGAAAATGCGCGTCGGAATCCAGATCTGGGCGACCTCGATGACCGTGGCGAAGACGGCGAGGGGCACGACGGTGCGCCGGGTGCGGCCGAGAAGCGCGAAGGCAAGCAGGCCGAAGGCGAAGAAGGCGGGGGTGTTGCGGATGATGCCGTGGGAATCGGCCCAGAGTCCGACCGGGCGGGGAACCCACGGCAGTGTCTGGATAAACGACGAGGCGCGGAGCGCGAGGAAGGCCAGAATGCTCCCGGCGACCAACACCACCGTGAGGCGGGCGAAGAACGGGCTGGAGCGGAGCGACATCAGTCGGGGGCCGCGGTGCGCGGGAGGGACGGATCGGCGAAGCTGGCAGCGGCGAGGCGGCGGCAGGTCGCGAGCGTGTCGATCATGGCGGGCGTCTTGTCGGAGCGGATGCGGGCGATGCGCGAAGCCGCTCTCGTGCCGGTCGCTGGGCTGGATGGAGTCGAAGGCGATCTCGAGCACGGTGTCGGGCACGACGCGGCGGAGGCGGCCCTCGACGGCGAGCGTGTGCGCGAGGAAGTGCTCCGTGAGGCCGGCGATCTCGAGGTCGGTGAGACCGGAGTAGGCTTTGCCGACGGTGAGGAGGCGGTCGCCGTGCTCCGCGTCGCGGACGGAAAAGGTGTAGTCGCTCAGGACGTCGCGGCGCTTGCCGTGACCGTATTCGACGGCGGTAACGACGACGTCGAGGGTGGCGTAGGCTTTTTTCAGTTTCAGCCAGGCGAGGCCGCGGCGGCCGGGCGTGTAGGGACTGGCGGGATCCTTGGCCATGAGGCCCTCGTTGCCGCGTTGGCGGGCGGCGAGAAAGGCGGCGTCGATTTCCGCGGCGTCGGCGGCGAAGCGCACGGGGGCGAGGTGGATGCAGGAGTCGAGCGTCGAGGGGGCGGCGGTGAGAGCCGATTCGAGGCGGGCGCGGCGGGCGGAGAGCGGGTCGCCGTCGTGCCAGAGGAGATCGTAGGCGGAGAAGGTGACGGGAATCTCGGCGCCGAGGAAGAAATCGTCGCCGCGGCGGCCGAGGCGCTTCTGGAGGTCGGCGAAGGGCAGGGCGCGGCCGTCGCGCCAGGCTAGGAGCTCGCCGTCGAGGATGCAGTCGCAATCGACGGCGGCGGCGGCGCGGGCGAGCTCGGGGAACTGACTGGTGATGCGTTTGAGGTCGCGGGAAAAGAGTTCGACGCGCGGGCCCTGTTTGTGGAGCTGGCAGCGGATGCCGTCGTATTTTTCCTCTAGCCAGACGGGCGGGGCGAGGCGCGCGAGGAGGGCGGCGGAGGTGGGCTCGGGGCTCGCGAGCATGAACTGCAGCGGGTGGAAGACGCGGAGCCGGATGGCGGCGAGGTCGCCGGCGAGGGCGGCGCGGGTGACGGCGGGGAGATCGCCGCAGAGCATGTTCGCCTCGCGGACGGCGGCCGCGGGCAGGCCGGAGACGGCGGCGACCGCTTCCTCGACGAGGCCGTCTTTCAGGCCGATGCGGAGGTCGCCGAGGATGATCTTCACGAAGAAGCGGGCCTCGGCGGCGGAGAGCAGACGGAGCCGGGCGACGAGGAGGTCGAGCTTCGCGGCGGGACCGCGGGCGGAGGCGAGGGCGGCGAAGGTGGCGGCGAGGTCGGCGAGGGGCGTCACGGCGGCGACCGGGCGGGCGGCGAACAGGGCGGCGGTGGCGTCGCCAGCGTCGGGGAAACGTTGATACGCGGCGCGGTAGTCGGCCTCGGACAGGCCGGCTACGTCGAGGACGGCGCGCTTGAGGACGGACCAACCGACCGAGAGGGTGCGGGCGTCGGACTGCGGGAAGGGGCGGGCGGTGAAGAAGAGGACGGCGAGCGCGGCGTCGGCGGGAGCGAGGGGGGCGAGGTAGTCGCGGAGGACGGCGATTTTCTCGAGTTTCCGGGGCGTGGCGCCGATGCGGTCGGCGGCCGCGGCAAAGGCGGCGAAACGGGACGGCGGGGCGTCGGGCGGTTCCGGAGCGGCGAGCGGGGCCGCGGGGACGACGGCGCCGAGCGCGAACGAGGGGGCCGGGGCGGGCTCGGCCAGAGCGAGGTCGATCTGGTTGTTTTCCCCGAGGGCCCAGGCGTCGTAGCCGCGGGCGCGGAGGTCGCGGGCGAAGTCCTGGGCGAAGCCGTGGAGGGTCAGGACGCGGCGGGGTTGGACGAGGTCGACGAAGCGGAGGAGATCGGGGTAGTCGGCGTGGTCGGAGAGCGGGAAGGCGGCGTCGCACTGGTAGCGATAGATCGCGCCGGGGTCGCGGGCCCAGCCGGTGACGACGGCGGTGCGGCGTCGCGGGATCTGTTTCAGGAAGGCGGAGGACGCGGACTGGGGCGGGCAGATGACGACATGACCGGCGTGTTCGGCCGCGGCGAAGGCGCGGTGCGGCGGAAAGCTCTGGCCGAGTTCCTCGTAGATTCGGGTCAGGCGGAGCGTCTGCGGGTGGAGCATCACGGGCAGACGGGCGTCGGCGAGGCCGCAGAGGAGTTCCTGGGATTTGCCGAGGCTGTAGCCGAAGAGGACGGGCGTGATGCCATCGTCGATACAGTCATGGCAGAAAGCCGCGACGGCGCGGAGGACCTCATCGGTGGGCGGAAACTCGTAGTGCGGGCGGCCGAACGTCGTTTCCATGATGAGCGTGTCGGCGCGGGGCGTGGCGCAGGCCTCGGCGGAGCGGCCGGGGCGGAGCTTGAAATCGCCGGTGTAGAGGAGCGTGCCGTGGACGGCGTGATCGATC
>JBILLY010000012.1:0-17452 GCA_044375835.1 Opitutaceae bacterium | reverse complement strand
GCCGACCACGGCCATCGTGGGCACCCAAGCCGGCACCGGACCGCCGATCAGGTGGCGACCGCCGTTCCATGCGCCGACCACAATCAGCGTCCAGAACGAAAGGGGCGCGGCTTCGTAGGCCGGAATTGCGCGGCCCGTGATCTTCGGGACGAGATAGTAGGCACCGGCGAGCACGAGAGGGGAGAGCCAGAGCGAGAAGACCGTCTGGCCGAACCAGCCGGCGGTGATCGCCTGGGCCACGCCCCGCACCGGGAACCAGAACAGCATGGCCTGCGCGGCGCAGAGCGCCCACGGCAGGAGGAAGAGCGCGGCGGCGGCATACCATTGCGAGGCAAAGGTCCCGTCGGTCTTGCGTCCTGACCAAGCAAGCACGCCGGAAATCGCCATCGCCGCGTAGGCCACGACCAGCACCGGTTGCACGTAGCGGGGGAGCTGGATCAACGCAAAGGTCGTCATGTCGCCGGTCGCGATACCGACGAGGCCGACGGCGATGGCGGCATTCCAGAAAATGCACCCGACCACGGCCCAATTGAGGGCGCGCAGCGGATAGCCGCCGAGGCGGCCGAGGACCCACGTGGCGGTCGCGACGCCGGCGTTGGCCAGCCAGCCGTAGACAAAAACCGTCTCGCGCATGGCCTGCGCGCGGCCGTGGGTGAACCACGAGCAGTCGGCAAGGAAGGACGGCGTGTGGAGCTGGATCGATGTGATCAGCGCCAAAATGCCGCTCACCAGCAGCCACACCAGCCCCGATCCCAGCAGCCAGAGCAGCGGGCCCCGGGCGGCGGTATCGATGGCGGTGACTTCGGCCGAGGCGGCGTTGGTCGGAGCTTTGGTCATCTCGGAAAGTAGTGTTGAGGCGGGCGGACTTATTTCTTGGCCGCGTAGCTCTGGGCGGTGAGCTCCATCGCGCGCTGGATGGGGAGCTGGACGGTGCCGGCGGATTTGTCGATCCACGCGTATTCGCCGGACTGCTTGGCAGCGGCGTCCTTCACTTCGGCAAGCACCTTGCGGCGCGACTCGGGATTGGCCTTCCACTCGAGTTCCTTGGGCAGGTTCTCGGGCACAGCGTTGAAGGCCGTGGCGCGGGCCGGCTCGTAGAACCAGCGGATCACGAGCAGGAACAGCCCGAAGACCGAGAGCAGAAATATGATCGTGAAGAGCGAGACCGGGCGGGCCGGCTGGGCGGACGTGTCACTCATGGTGGGTGAGGCTCTCGCCGATGCGGGGATCGCGGATCGGGATGAGTTTGGCCGTCGGGAAGCTGCGGAGATAGGACCAGACGCAAACGCCGCCGATTCCGACGACGGAGGTTAGGACCCAGATCAGGCCGGGAGAGAAGAGTGTGCGGGCGTCACCGTGCGAATCCTTGAGGATCGGCAGGATGTTGTAGCACATGTCGAGGAGGATGATCGACAGGGTCCAGATCGCGATGCGACGGATGATGTGCTTGGTGACCTTGAATCGGTAGGAGAGCAGCGCCCAGAAAGGCAGGAAGAAGTGGCCGAAGAGGATGCCGTAGACGCCCACATACCACCAAGAGTTGGTCGAGCCGTCGTGGTTCAGTTCGCGCAGGTTATACCAAAAGGTCTCCTCGGGCACGTTGGCGTTCCAGATCAGGAAATACTGCGAGAAGGTGACGTAGGCCCAGAACACCGTGAAGGCCAGCATCAGCATACCGATGCTGTGGAAGTGATTCGTGTTGAGGATGCCCTTGTAGTCGCCGCGATTCCACAGCCAGACCATGATGATGACCCCGACACAGAGCGCACCGCGCACGCAGTTGGCGAAGAACCACACGCCATACATCGTGGAAAACCAGTGGTATTCGAGGGATTTGACCCAGTAGATCGCGGCCGCCGTGAGGGTGAGCGCCCCGATCGGAATACCGAAGGCCGCGGTCTTGCGGCTCATGAAGGTCCACTTCAGATCGCCGTCGGAGTCCTGTGTGAAGGAGGCCTTCCGCAGGCGGGCCGAGAGCCACATCCAGAGACCGAAAAAGACAAACGAACCGACCACGAACGCGGGGACATTCAGAAAGGCCGACTTCTTGATGTAGAGCGGATCGTGGCCGACGGTATGGCCGCCGTGAATCTCGTGGGCGGGATTCATCCAAGGCCAGATCAGGTCGCCGTGAAATTCGCCGACGTGAAGGAAAGGTGTCGCTGCCAGCGGGATGAACAGCAGCGCGAGCCATTTGAAAGCGGAGAGACCGTGTTCGAACTGGCGGCGGATGACGACCGACCAAGACGCATCCAAGATGTGGTGGATCAGCACCAACATGAGCATGCCGATGGCGATCGCGGTCCAGTAGACCAAGCCGACCAACCAGGAGACGGCGACCGTCTGGACGCCCGAAACGGCAAGTCCCGCCGCGGTCAGGCCGATACCGACGAGGCCGACGGTCAACGCCTTCCCGGCCAACGCCTGCGTGGACGACGTGTCGGCGGGGAGCGCCGCGGGAGCTGTGGCTGCGTGAGAACTCATTGAAGACCGAGAGATTTCCTGGCCGCGGCGTCGGAGACGTCGGCAACA
This sequence comes from Opitutaceae bacterium, assembly GCA_044375835.1. Taxonomy (GTDB): domain Bacteria; phylum Verrucomicrobiota; class Verrucomicrobiia; order Opitutales; family Opitutaceae; genus ER46. The sequence goes on along the minus strand of JBILLY010000012.1, from coordinate 14,920 downwards.
GTGCCCTGTTGGGCGCGCTGGAGGGCGCGATCTTGTCCGCGTAGCCCTGCATGGTGTTCTTGCCGTTCGCGATGGTGTTGTAGAGTTCGCCGTCCGCCATGGTGCGCAGGCGGGCATCGTGGTAGGTGGGGGTTGCGCCCATGCCGTAACGCTTGGTGATGCCGTTGCCGTCACCGGTAGTGCCGTGGCAGGGGGTGCAGTAGATCTGGTATTGCTGCTGGCCGCGCTGCAGGAACTTCAGGTCGACCGTAAGTTTGGCCGGCATGCCGGCGGCAAACGAGCCGTCGGCGCTCTTGCCGAGGTAAAGGTGGTCGTCGTCACGCAGCGGCAGGTCGGCGCGCACCACGCGGGGCGGCGGCGTGCGGTCGGACCGGCCGTCGGCGAAGAAGCCGCTGGCGGACTGCGGACGCAGCTTGGGCTGGTGCTCCATGCTGGGAAAGGCCCACTCCGGGAAGATGTCGATCGGCGGAGCGGTGAACTTCGTGCCGCGGAATCCGAGGATGGAGACCAGCAGCACGCAGACGAAGAAGGTGGCGAGGTAGACGTTCCGCATGGCTCAGGCTTCCAGCTCGGTGATCGCCTTGCCGCCGGCCTTCTCGAGCAGGGCCTTGGTGTTGGCGAGATTGAAGCGGGGGTCGCGCGCCTCGATCACGATGAAAAAGGTGTCGTCCATGCCGCGCTTGATCTGGTCGTATTTCAGCACGGGGTGGTAGTGCATCGGCAGGCCGTTGAGCACGAACATGCCGATGATCGTGGCGAAGGCGGTGAAAAGAATCGTCAGCTCGTAGCTCACCGGGAAGGCGAACATCGGGCTGAAGAGCGGCTTGCCGCCGACGATCAGTTTGTAGTCCACCGCGCCGGTCCACCAGATCATGGTCATACCGGTGCAGAACCCGGTGATGCCGCCGGCGAGGGAGATGCGCGGGACGATGGAGCGACGCAGGCCCATGGCCTTGTCGAGGCCGTGCACGGGGAACGGCGTGATGCAGTCCCAGTTCCGGTAGCCGGCATCGCGGACTTTTTCGGCCGCGTGGTAGACGTCGGGCGCCGTGTCGAAGGTGGCGATCAAGCCGTAAGGTTGAGCGGGCATCGGCGTGGAATCAGTGTTTGTCGTGGCCGCCGTGGACGTCGGCCTGCGGGGTCACGGCCTTGAGTTCGGCCATCGGCATCACCGGCAGGAAGCGGATGAAGAGGAGGAAGAGCACCGAGAAGACGCCGAAGGTGCCGAAGAAGGTGAAGATCTCGACGATCGAGGGGCTGTAGTAACCCCAGCTCGAGGGGAGGAAGTCGCGGGCGAGCGACGTGACGATGATCACGAAACGCTCGAACCACATGCCGACGTTGACGAAGATCGAGAGGATCCAAACGAACGCCGTGTTGTTGCGCACCGCCTTGAACCAGAAGAACTGCGGGGTGATGACGTTGCAGCCGATCATCCACCAATAGGCCCAGGCGTAGTGCCCGAAGGCGCGGTTCACGAACGCGAAGCCTTCATACGGATTCGCGCCATACCACGCGATGAAGAACTCCATGCCGTAGGCGTAGCCGACGATCGTGCCGGTCGCCAACGTGATCTTGCACATGCAGTCGATGTGATACTGCGTGATCAGATCCTGCAGGCCGTAGATCGCACGCAACGGGAGCATGAGCGTCAGCACCATGCCGAAGCCGGAGAAAATGGCGCCCGCGACGAAATACGGCGGGAAGATGGTCGTGTGCCAGCCCGGAAGCAGCGACACCGCGAAGTCGAACGACACGATCGTGTGCACGGAGAGCACGAGCGGGGTGCTGATGCCGGCAAGGATAAGGTAGGCCATCTCGTAGTTGCTCCAGTGGCGGTTGGAACCGCGCCAGCCCATCGCGAAGAAGCCGTAGAGGAACGAGCGGAACTTGTTTCCGGCAGCGTAGAACCGATCGCGCAGCACCGCGAGATCGGGAATCAGGCCGATATACCAGAAGAGGACGGAAACCGTGCCGTAAGTCGAAACCGCGAACACGTCCCACTCCAGCGGCGAACGGAAGTTCTGCCAGATGACGTTGGAGTTCGGGATCGGGAAGAGATACCACGCATACCAGACGCGACCGACGTGGAAGACCGGGAAGATCGCGGCGCAGACGACGGCGAAGATCGTCATGGCTTCGGCGGCACGGTTGATCGACGTGCGCCACTTCTGGCGCAGCAGGCACAGAATGGCGGAGATCAACGTGCCGGCGTGTCCGATACCGATCCAGAAGACGAAGTTTACGATGTCCCACGCCCAGTTGACGGGATTCGCGTGGCCCCACACGCCGACGCCTGTGGCGACGAGGTAGGTGATGCCGGCGACCGTGAAGGACGCGACGAAGCAGGCGAGGATGAAGCAGACCCACCACCACGTGGGCGTCTTGCCCTCGATGATGCTGCAGATCTTCTCGGTGATCCACCCGAAGCTGCGGTTGTTCTCCACCAGCACCGCGCGCGGGAGGTGGGCAGGCTTGACCTCCTGCAGGATCGGGTGCGCCGGAGCGGCGTGTTCGGCGTGGGCCATTAGCTGAGTCCTCCGAATTTCTTCACGGCTTCAACGGCCCCATGGCCGGGCGACTTCTTCTCCGCCTTCTTTTCGGCACCGTGGCCGCCATGGCCACCGTGGCCGTGGTCGTCGCCGTGCGCGGGCGGGACATTCTTCTTGTCGTATTCGACGCGGCTCATCGGCAGCGACTTGTAATCCGGCATCTTCGGGTTCGGGTTGCGGAGCTTGCCCGAGTAGGTGGTGCGCGGACGGATGTTGAGATAGCCGAGGACGGCGTAGTCCTGCTCGCGGGCCTTCGCCTTGTTCACGGCGCTCTCCTTGTCGAGGATGTTGCCGAACACGATGGCGCCGACGGGGCAGGTCTGCTCGCAGGCGGTCTTGATCGCGCCGTCGCGCACCATGACGTCGCCCGGCGTGCCGGCCTGGGCCATCTTCACCTTGTGCTGGATCTTGCCGTTCTGGATGCGCTGCACGCAGTAGGTGCACTTTTCCATCACACCGCGCATGCGCACCGTGACTTCCGGGTTCTTGCCCATCTTCACAATCTCGGGCATGCCGAAATCGGCCAGCTGGCTCATGTAGAGCTGGTCGAGCGCGCGCTGATTCCAGTCGAAGAAATTGAAACGCCGCACCTTATACGGGCAGTTGTTCGCGCAATAGCGGGTGCCGATGCAGCGATTGTAGGCCATCGTGTTGAGGCCCTCTTCGTCGTGCACCGTGGCATTGACGGGGCACACGACCTCGCAGGGAGCGAGTTCGCAGTGCACGCACGTCATCGGCTGGACCGAGACCTGGGGCTCTTCGGGGAGGGCCTTGTTGCCCTCGCCGCCGAACGCCGCGGCGTCGATGTTGCCGTCGGAATAGTAGCGATCGATGCGGATCCAGTGCATCTCGCGCCCGCGCGCGACCTGCTCTTTGCCGACGATCGGGATGTTGTTCTCCGCCTGGCAGGCCACCACGCAGGCGTTGCAGCCGATGCAGGTGTTCATGTCGATCGACATGCCCCACTGGTGGTGACCGTCGAACGTGGGCGTTGAGTAGAGGGAGTTGCCGCGCGGGATCTTGGTGGCGCGCTCCTGCGGCGTCATCTTCTCGCCGTATTCGCCGAGGATGGTCGGCGTATGCGACTCCATGCCGATGGAATTCACATAGCGGGGATTCTCCTGGTAGCTCAGGCCGTCCGGTTTCTCCGCCGGGGTGAAGTTGGCCTCGCGGATGATGTCGCGGCCTTCCATCGACCAGTGCTCCTGGGTGTTGGCGAGCAGCATGCGCTCGCCCGTGGGGGTGAGCTTGCCGCCAATGACGACATGGGATTCGCCGGTGGTGCGCAGGGGATAGGCGCTGAAACCCGCTCCCTTGCCGACGTTGCCGCAAACGGTGCGACCATAGCCGAGGGAGACCACCACGGTGTAGTTCGCGAGGCCGGGCTGGATATGGACCGGGCCGCGGACCTTGCGACCGCCGACACTGAGGTCGAACACGGGCGCGTTCTCCTTGCCCATGTAGAACTCGGCTTCCTCTTTGCGCGCGACTTGGATGAGGGCGCCCTTGGGATCGAGGCCAAGTTCCTTGGCGAGCTTGGGACTGATGAGGATCGCGTTGTCCCAGGAAATCTTGGTGATCGGTTCCGGGCACTCCTGCAGCCAGCCGTTGTTGGCGAAACGACCGTCGTCGACCTTGATGTCGGCGATGAGGCGGATCTCTAGATTGGAGGAGCTGAAGGTCGGGAGCGGCTTGGCGGCGCCGAACAGCGCCGCGACGGCGCGCGTGTCGTATTGCACATCGGCCGGGCGGTAGGCCGAGCCGGCGAGCAGGCCGTCGTGCAGGAAACGCTGCATCGTCTTCTCGATATTGGTGCCGCCGGACAGGCCGCCGATTGTGGCCGAGACGAGAGCGTAGCCGTCGGAAGCAGTGTCACCGGCGAGACGCCCGAGCACTTCGATCTGGGTAAGACCGCCGAAGAGCGGAAGAATCATCGGCTGCACCGGCACAACGGTGCCGTCGACCGTGCGGGCATCGCCCCACGACTCGAGGTAGTGCGCCGCCGCGATGTGGGTCGTGGCCGCGGGATTCACCGCGGATGTTTCGTCGGCGTAGTAACCGACGCGCACGACTTCTCCGACCGACTTCTGCAATGCGGGCCAATCGAGATCGGCGGGCGCGTTGTAGGCGGGATTGCCGCCGAGAATGACAAGGGTCTTGACCGAGCCGCCCTTGATGGCGGTGGCGAGGGTGCCGATCGTCGCGACGCCGGGAGTCACGTCCGCCGGAACGAAGGTCACGGTGGTGCCGACCGCCTCGAGCACGGTGTTGAGTCCGTAGACCAGAGCGTGAACTTCCGCCGGCAGGTGGGCGCCGGCTACCACGAGCGCCGCGCCCTTGTGGGCGAGGAGGTCGGAGACACAGGCATCGATCCACTTCGCGTCGATCGCGAGGCCCGAATAAATCGGCTGCAACTGCGCGTCCGCCTGCGGGTAGGCGGCGGCGGTGAGCCGGGCTACCAGGGCAAGCATATGGCTGCTCGCGACCCGCAGCCGGTGATCGGCCATGCTGCCCGTGAGGGAGAGCGCACTCTCCGCCACGTAGAGGCGGTTCATCGGGTCCGTCTTCTTGGTGACCCTGCGGCCGGCGGAGAAACCGCGGGCGTAGTAGAGGCTGCCCGACTCGGCCTGAAGGAAGTCGGCGTCAATCGAGACGATGCGCTTGGCCTTGGCGAAATGGTAGACCGGCTTCAGCGCGGCGCCGAACGCGGCCTGCGCGGCGGCCACCGGCGGCTCGTCGGTGATCGGCTCGTATTCCGACCAGATCGCACGGGGGAATTTGGCCTTGAGCGAACGCACCAGACGCGCACGCGTCGGCGAGGAGGACGAGTCGGCGAGGAACGCCAAACCGGCGCCTTGGGAAGAGGTATAGTTGCCGACGATTCCATCGAGGGTGGCTTTGACCTGATCGGCCGAAAGCACCGCTCCGCCCTTCGTGTGCGCTGTCGCACGCTCGGGATCGTAGAGTTCGAGGATCGAAGCCTGCGCCGCCAACGAGGCCGAGCCGCCGTGCGGCTGGTAGGTCGGGTTGCCTTCGAGTTTGGTCGGACGGCCCTGGTGAGTTTCCGCCAGCAGCGGGATGGCGGATTTGCGCAGCGGCATCGCCGTCGCGTAATACGCCGGCAGGCCCGGGATGATGCCTTCGACGGATTTGCCGTAGGGAAGGATGAACTTCTCCGGCCGGCGGCAACCGGCCAAGCCCACGCCGCCCAGGGCGAACGAGGCCGCCATGAGCTTCATGAAGTTGCGGCGATCGAAGCCTTCGAAGTTGTCGGCGCCCTCGGGGAACTCGCGTTCGAGCTGTGCTTTGAAACCGGGCGTGCCGGCGAGCTCGTCGAGGCTGCGCCAGTATTTCGGACCCGTCAGCTGCTCGCTTTCGGAGGGAGCGGGATGTTCAAATTTGCGTTTCATCGATGGCAGCCGGAGCAGCTCTGCGGGGGCAGCAATTTCCAATCCTTGTGAAACTTTTCGGCGGCCTGTTTGCCGGCTTCGCCTTGGTCGACCAACCGCTTCGAATCGAGGTTGAAGACATCTTTCGGGTCGCGGAGGCGGGAGGCCGGGTCGCGGTGGCACTCGATGCAGAACGCCATGCTCAGCGGCTGCGTGTGGCTGACGACGTCCATCTCGTTGACCTTGCCGTGGCACTCCACGCAGGAGATGCCGCGGTTCACGTGGACGGCGTGGTTGAAGTAGGCGTAGTCGGGCGTCTGGTGGATCCAGACCCACGGCACCGGCGTGCCGTTGGCGGCGCTCTCGCGAACGGGCGCCAGCAGCGGGCTGTTCGCCTTGATGATGCTGTGGCAGTTCATGCACGTCTGCGCGGACGGCACGTTGGAGTGGCCGGACTTGTCGACGTTCGAGTGGCAGTAGCGGCAATCGAGGCCGACTTCCTGGACGTGCTTCGCGTGGCTGAACGGCACGGGCTGCACCGGCGCATAGCCGACGCGGCCGTATTTCGGCGTCATGTAGTAGGTGACGCCGGCGGTGGCGATGCCAGCCAGCACACCCAGATAGATGATGATCTGGAGGGGCAGCTTGTTCGCCGACTTCGGAAAAAGTTTCGACATGTGCGAAAGGGCTCCGGTCGCGCGGGTTAAACGGCGTCGTCGCGCCGGGCGATCGCCCGGGCATCACGACGCACTTCGAGGGAACGGCTCGCCGGCGCTGCGGTCGCAGCACCGCCCGCCACGGTGGGATTCTCCGACTTCGCGAACAGTTTGGTAACCACGCTTGAAGCTGCGACGACTCCGAGCAGCTTTGCGACGAATTGCTTTCGCGATGGGTGTTGAGTCACGGGAGGCGGGAGAAGAAGACCAAAATCGCCGGCGAAAGAAGGGCGCGGGGTTTGCCTTGTAAACCAAATTTTCCGGACGAGCGCGCGATGAGCCGGGAATTAGCATCGGCGCAGTGCGCCGGTGCCCCTGCTTATCGACCCGCCGAACCAACTCGAAACGTCGCCGCGTCCCGGCCTGTCCGCCGCGGGCGCCGCCCTCCCCTTCCCTCGCCGCGTATAATTTCGTGCCCCGGTCGCCCGGCGCGTCTCCGGCGCACCGCGGCTCAGACGAAGAGGCCGTCGCGCATCGGCCGGGTGTAGTCGCAGCGCTGCGCGATCTCGGGGTTGTGGGTCACGAGCACCACGGCCTGGCCGTTTTCCTTGGCGAGGCGGGTCAGCAGATCGAACACGAGCGCCGAGTTTTTCACGTCGAGATTTCCCGTCGGCTCGTCCGCCAAAAGAATCGTCGGTTGGTTGGCCAAGGCGCGCGCGACCGCCACGCGCTGCTGCTCGCCGCCGGAGAGCTGCGTGCCGAGGCGGTGAGTCTTGGCTCCGAGCCCGACGGACTCGAGCAGGGCGTGGGCGCGCGCCTTCATCGCGTCGGGCGCGAGCCGACCCAGTTTGCGCATCGGCATCATGACGTTCTCGAGCGCCGAAAACTCCAACATCAGGAAGTGAAACTGGAACACAAAGCCGATGTGCTCCCCGCGCGCGGCCGTGCGGGCGGCGTCGTCGGTGTTGGACATGAGGGAGCCGTTGATCTCGATCTGGCCGTCGTCCGGCCGGTCGAGCAGGCCCAGCAAGTAAAGCAGCGTGCTCTTGCCGCAGCCGGAGGGCCCCACGATCGCGTAGACCTGCCCGCGGTGCGCCTCGAACGACACGCCTTTCAACACATGCACGCGGCCATCGCCCGTGCCGAGATGGCGGTGGAGGTTGGTGCAACGCAGCGCCAGCGCGCCGGCCGCCGGTCCCGAGGGTGCGGTCAGCGGAGTCGTCATTGCGCCGTGCCGCGCACGATGTCGCCCGGCTCGAGCCGCGCGGCGCGGCGGGCGGGAATCAGGCTCGCGACCATGACCATCACCACCGCGGTCGCGATGGCCGCGTAGTAGTGGTTGGCGTCCACGATCACGATGAAGTGGTCGGTTTTGAAAATGCCCGTGATGTGCAGCGGCATCTTGCCCACGAGCCACGTCACGGCGCGGCCAAACGCGGCGCCGGCCGCCGCGCCGATCGCGAGCACGATGCCCGCCTGCCAGAGGAAAATCTGCGTGATGTCGCGCCGCTCGTAGCCCATCGAGCGGAGGATCGCGATGTCCTTGGTCTTCTCGAGGACGATCATCGCGAGCGTGTTGAACATCGCCAGCGAAGCGATGAGCGTGAACACCGATACCGTGATACCCGTGGAAATGCTCAGCGCGCGGAACACCTCCAGCCATGTCTTCTCGCGTTCCTGCCAGGGCTTCGCGTCGTGCTGCAAAATCTCCTTCATGCGCTGCGCGTCGAGCGGCGCCCGCGCCGGATCGTGCAGCCCCACCTGCAGGTAAGTGGCCCCCGAAGGCCGGCGCAGCAGCGAGCGCGCTTCGGGCAGCAGCACATAGACGTTGGTTTTGTCGACCTCGCGGTAGCCCGTCTCGAAAATCGCCATCACCCGGAGGCGCCGCGTCTGCCCGCGCGCCGTCACCGCGACCGTATCGCCCGTCGCCAGCTGCAGACGGTCCGCCAGCACGCGGCCGACGAGCGCGCCGCCCGGGGCGCTGCGGAAAGTGTCCAGGTCGCCGCTCACGATTTGCTCCGCGAGCTTCGAGACACGCACGTGGTCCTCGACGTTGATGCCGAGCACCTGCGCATCCTCGGTTTTGAACGAACTCGTGAGCTGCACGTTGCCGCGCACCACGGCCGACACGCCGACGACATTGGGAAAATCGCGCAGCGCCTCGGCCAGGCGCGCCGGCTCCTCGACGCCCTCGATGTATTTCACGCCTTCGCGGTTCGCGATGTAGAAGTCGTTCGAGCCCGCCGCCGCGATGCTGGTCATCGTGTCCTGGATGCGGTCCTCGATGCGGATCGCGCCGTTGATGCCGAGCAACGTGTCGGTGAAAATCTTCTCGAAGCCGCTCGTCGTCGCCTGCGTCACGATGAACAGCCCCACGCCCAGGATCGTGCAGGCGAGGCTCATGAACATGGCCCGCTTCTTCGCCGTGAGGAAGCGGTAGGCGATCCGGAGATTGGGCGACATCGCGGGCGGGATCGACGCGCGGCGGTTACGGCACGAGCTCCGTGCGCACGCGCTGGCCGTCGCGGAAGCCTTCGTTCGGATCGAGGATCACGAGTTCCCCGGATGCCACGCCCTTGCGCACCTCGACCTTGTTGAGCGCGACGTAGCCGACCTCGACCTCGCGCTTCCGCACGGTGCCGTCCTGCACGACGAAGATTTTGTTGTTCTCGAACACCGCGCGGCGCGGCACCACCACGGCGTTGGGCCGCTGGTGGATGGTGATCGTCACCTCGCCGGTGGAGTTGGGCTTGAGGATCTCCGGGTCCACGTCGTCGCCGACTTTCAGATACACGGTGAAACGCTGCGCGTCGTCCGCGGTCGGGAGCAGTTCCGACACCACGGCGTCGTAGGGCTTGCTGCCGTAGGTGAGCAGGCGCAGCCGGGCCGCCTGCCCGAGCTTCACGCGGCCGAAACTTTCCTCGCTGATCTTGGCCGCGACCACCCGCTGGCGGGAAATCGCGATGGCGACCTTCTCGCCGGCGCTGATCAGCGCACCCTCGAACGTGAGCGCACCCTCGATCGTGCCGTCGAAGGGCGCCTTCACGATCATGCGGTCTTTGGCGAGACCGTAGCCGTCCTTCGCCACGCGGTAGTCCGCCTCGCCTTTCTTTTCGTTGAACGCCTCGACAGCCAGGGCGGTCTCGACGTTCGCGAGGTTTTGTTTCGCGGCGCGCAGGTCGTCGCCGGAGATCGTGTTCAGCGCAAACATCCGCTCCGCCGTGGCGACCTTTTCCTCGGCGAGGAGCTTCTCCGGGCGATTCTTGAGCCGGATGGCCTGCAGCGCCTTGTCGTCGTCGTATTTCCGGTCGAGCTCGGCGATCGCGCGATCGAGGTCGGTCGTGTCCAGCTCCACCAGCACATCGCCTTTCTTGAAGTGCGAACCGGGCTTCAGGTTGGCCGTCTTCACCTTGCCGGCCGACTCGCTCTTGATGTCGCGGAAACCGCCGTCGGCATGGATCATCACGCTGCCCGTCACCGCGTCGACCGCGGTGTCGATCGCCGCGGCCTTCACGCGCGCCGTGCCCTGCAGGGAACTGAACAGGTAGAATCCGGCGCCCGCGAGGACCGCGAGCACGAGGCCTAGCTTCAGGAGGAGGCTGCCGTTATTTTTTTTCGCGCGCATGGCGGACAGGGAGATTTTTCAGCGCCGGGTCGTGGCCCGAGATCGCGACGAGTTGGGACCAGTTTCTGAAATAGGCGGCGCGCGACTCGACCAGCCGCGCCTCGGCCTGCAGCACCACCAGCTCGGCGCGGTCGACATCGCTCTTGGCGACCTTGCCGAAGCCGGCCTCCTGCGCCGTCACGCGCCTGGACTCCACGGCGTTGGCGCGCTGGATGTCGGCGAGGTCGAACTGCACGGCGTCGAGCTTCACGGTGCGCTCCAGCTCCTGCGCCTTGTCCTGCAATTCCTCCAGCTCCAGCTTCCGGCGCAGGGTGTGGAGGCGCTCGTTGGCCTTGGCCTCGAGCTTCTGCGCGCGCGTCGTGAAACCGTCGAAGATCGTCCAACCGGCGCCGATGCTGACGCTCTGCCGCGCCACGGCGCGCTGCTCGACGAAGTTGCCGTTCACGTTGGTGTTGTTCTCGAGGCTGTAGCCGGCCCCGAGGCCGAATTTCGGCAGCAGCCGCACTTTCTCGACCTCGTAGCGCAGCAGCGCCTCGCGGATGCGCAGATCGTGCATCTGCGCCTCGATGGTGCCTTTCGCCCCGTCGCGGAGCACCTCGGCCGTCAGCGCCGTGGCGAGCGAACCGCTCGCCGCGGGTTTGGGCAGCTCCGCGGGAATCGCCTCCGCATCGATCGGCCCCGCACCCGCGATCCGCTCGAGCGAACGCCGGACGGTCGTGAAGTCGGACTCGGCGCGGCCGAGCTCGAGGTCGGCGGCCCGCACCTTCAGTTCGTCGCTCGCCACCTCGGCCGCCGGCGCCGCCCCGCGCGCCACCCGCTCGCGGGTGATCTTCAGCACCTCGTTGGCCGCCTCGACATTGGCGCGCGCCAGCCTCACGCGGGCTTTGCGCAACACCAGCTCGAGGTAGAGCGTGCGCACCAGCACCGCGATGTCGCGGTAGGCTTTTTCGTAGGACTTGGCCGCGAGCAGCTCGTTGATGCGCGCGATGGCGCTCTCGTTTTTCAGCGCGCCCCAGTGGTAGACCGCCTGGTTGAGCCCGAAATTGTAGAAGAAGCCGTTGTCGCGCGACCGCGAGCTGCTGTCCGTCGACGTCGAGGTCTGCGTCGTGCCGTAGTTGAAATTGCCGCCGAGGCTCGGCAGCCGGCTCGCGTCCGCGCGCATGCGGGCAAACTGCTTCAGCTCGATCTCGAAGAGCGGGCCGAGCGCCAGCGGCGAGCGGTCCATGGCCGAAACCAGCAGCGGTTTCAGCTGCGGCAAAAAATCCTCCGGCATCGTGCCCGTCACCGCCTCGGCCACCGCCGGCGAAAAACTCCCGGGGCGCGCGCCCGCTTCCGCCGCCGCGGCCGCCGGCACCGCGATCACCGCCACCGGCACTGCCCCGCCGATCGCCAGCGCGAGTCGCGCGAGGTGGAGCTGCAGCGTGGGCCGGGACGGAAACATGTGTCGACGATGGCGGAAAAAATCGAGGGGCCAAGCCGCGGGATTTCGCCGGTGATTGCAATCCATAAGTCTTGAGCCTCGCGGTGCGAACCGCCCACGCTCCGGAAGTTCCCGCGCTCCGCGCGTTTCGCCCGATCCATGCAGCCCGAAATCTCCGCCCTCGCCCGCGAGCACCTCGACCGGGTCCGCGCGTTCTACGACGCCGCGCCCGTCGCCCCGCAGGCCGGCGCCGCCGCCTACCGCGGCCTGCTCGCGCACTACTACAATCTCCTCATCCCGCCCGACGCCTCCGTGCTCGAGATCGGCTGCGGTTCCGGCGAGCTCCTCGCCCAACTGCGCTGCGCCCGCAAGGCCGGCATCGACCTCGCCCCCGCCCAGATCGCGGCCGCCCGACGCCGCGTGCCGGACGGCCGCTTCTTCGTCCAGGCCGGCGAACTGCTCGAACTCGGCGAGACCTTCGACGTCATCATCGTCTCCGACACCCTCAACCTCGCCGCCGACGTCCAGCGTCTCTTCGAGCGCCTTCACACCGTGTCGCACGCCGACACGCGCCTCGTCGTCAATTTCCAGAACACCCTCTGGCGACCCGTCCTCTCGCTCGCCCGCCTCCTCGGCCTCAAGGCCCCGCAGCCCCAGAACAGCTGGCTCGCGTCGTCCGACGTCTTCAACCTCCTGCGCCTCGCCGGCTGGAGCCCCGTCTTCACCCAGGGCCGCATTCTCGTCCCGTTCCACGCCCTCGGCCTCGGCTCGCTCGTCAACCGCTGGCTCGCCCCCTTGCTCCAGTGGTTCTGCCTCACCGTGTTTTTCGTCGCGCGCCGCGACCACGTCGGCCCCCCGCGCCGCCCCACCGTCTCCGTCGTCATCCCCGCCCGCAACGAAGCCGGCAACATCCCCGCCGCCGTCGCCCGCACGCCCGACATGGGCGGTGGCACCGAACTCATCTTCGTCGAGGGCCACTCCCGCGACGCCACCTGGGCCGCGATCCAAAAAGTCGCCGCCGATCACCCCGAGCGGAAAATCAAAATCCTCCAGCAGACCGGCAAAGGCAAAGGCGACGCCGTGCGCGCCGGCTTCGCCGTGGCCACGGGCGACATCCTGATGATTCTCGACGCGGACCTCACCATGCCGCCCGAGGAGCTGCCGAAGTTCTACGAGGTGCTCGCCAGCGGCCGCGCCGAATTCGCCAACGGCGTCCGCCTCGTCTACCCGATGGACGAAAAGGCGATGCAGTTCCTGAATCTCTGCGCCAACAAAGCCTTCGGCCTCATCTTCACCTGGCTGCTCGGCCAGCCCGTCAAAGACACCCTCTGCGGCACCAAGGTCCTCAGCCGCGCCCACTACGACCGCATCGCCGCCAATCGCGCCTACTTCGGCGACTTCGATCCCTTCGGCGACTTCGACCTCCTCTTCGGCGCCGCCAAACTCAACCTCAAGATTGCCGACGTCCCCATCCGCTACCGCGAGCGCACCTACGGCACGACCAACATCCAGCGCTGGAAACACGGCTGGCTCCTCCTCCGCATGGTCCTCCTCGCCGCCCGCAAACTGAAGTTCGTCTGAGCGACCGCAGCGGGTGGCGCGAAGCGAGGAGCGAGCATCCGTCATCCCTTTGCTCCACCGTCCACCGCCCCGCACCCGCTACTCCCACCTTTCCGCCTCCTCACCGCCCTACCCCTCTCGCGCCAAGAAAACTCGTCCCGCGCCACAAGTCACACGTCACACCCCATCCACAACCCGTCACACTGCTCTCATCACTCATCACACGTCACTCGTCACTCTTCCGTGTCCCTCGTCACTCCCCCCATCCCCGTCCTCGACCTCAAACCCGCCTACGAGGAACTCCGCGCCGACCTCGACGCCGCCTACCGCCGCGTGATGGAGTCCGGCTGGGTCCTGCTCGGGAAAGAGCTCGAGTCCTTTGAAACCGAATACGCCGCCAGCGTCGGCGCCGTCCACTGCATCGGCGTCGCCAACGGCCTCGAGGCCCTGCAACTCGTGCTCATGGCCCGCGGCATCGGCGCCGGCGACGAGGTGATCGTCCCCGCCCACGGCTACATCGCCACCTACCTCGCCGTCACCCACGTCGGCGCCCGTCCCGTGCCCGTCGAGTGCGACCCGCGCACCTACAACCTCGACCCAGCCCGCCTCCCCGCCGCCCTCACGCCGCGCACCAAGGCCATTCTCCCCATCCACCTCTACGGCCAGTGCGCCGATCTGGCCGCGATCAACGCCTTCGCCGCCGCCCACGGGCTCTTCGTCCTCGAGGACGCCGCCCAATCCCACGGCGCCACCTGCGGCGACCGCGCCGCCGGCGCCCTCGGCCACGCCGCCGGCATCAGCTTCTACCCCAGCAAAAACCTCGGCGCCCTCGCCGACGCCGGCGCCATCACCACCTCCGACGCCGCCCTCGCCGACCGCCTCCGCCACCTGCGCAACTACGGGTCCAAGGTCCGCTACCAGCACGAGTTTCTCGGCCTCAACTCCCGCCTCGGCGAGCTCCAAGCCGCCTTCCTCCGCGTCAAACTCCCCCACCTCCCCGCCTGGAACGCCCGCCGCACCGCCCTCGCCGCCCGCTACCAACTGGCCCTCGCCGGCGTCGGCGACCTCGTCCTCCCCCACGTCCCCGCTTGGGCCGGCCCCGTCTGGCACCTCTACGTCGTGCGCACCGCCCGTCGCCCCGCGTTGCAGGCGTTTCTCACCGCCCGCGGCATCGGCACCCAAATCCACTACCCGACGCCCCCGCACCTCACGCCCGCCTACGCTGGCGCCGGCTGGAAACGCGGCGACTTCCCCCTCGCCGAACAACTCGCCGACGAAGTCCTGAGCCTGCCCATCGGCCCGCACCACACGGCGGAACAGATCGACCGCGTCTGCGCCGCGATCCGCGAGTTCTTCGCCGACGCCGCATGACCGCGCCCGACGGCGATTGCCGCGTGTATGCCGCGGCCGACCTCCTCCCCGCCGCGTGGGCCCACCTCGCGGCCGCCGGCCCGATCCGCTGCTTCAACCCCGCCCTCCTCGCCGCGTCACCGGATTCCGGTTACGCCGGGGGCGCGGCCACGCCGCTTTCCGATCCGACGGCCACCGTCATCCGCGACCCGAGCCCAACCGGTAGCGGCGAGCACCCGCGCGCCGAACCGCCCGCCCACTCGCTGGCGCCCGCCGTTGCGCACATCGCGCCGTCCACCGTTCGCGGCACCGAGCGCCTTCCCGCCTCCCCCCCCGCACCGGCACACGCCGTCTCCGGAACATCACTC
>JBILLY010000471.1:0-4435 GCA_044375835.1 Opitutaceae bacterium | reverse complement strand
GCCTGTCACTAGGACCCGGATCGCGTAGAGCGACTTCCGTGCGGTGATGAACAGCGTGCGCCCGTCCTCGCCGCCGAAGCAGAGGTTGGCGGCGGATTCGGGCGTGAGAATGCGCCCGATCAATTCGCCCGCCGGGGAGAAAACCTGCACGCCGTCGCCGGTGCTGGACCAGACGCGGCCGTCGCGGTCGACGCGGATGCCGTCGGGCCCGCCCTTGTCGATGGTGCAAAACACGCGCCCGTCGCGCAGCGTGCCGTCGGGCGCGACGGTGAAGACCCGGATGTGGCGCGGCGTGCCGGAGTCGGCGATGTAGAGCTTCGATTCGTCCGGCGAGAACGCGAGGCCGTTGGGGTGCGAGAAGTCGCGCACGACTGCCGTGAGGCGCCCGGATTTCGGGTCCAGCCGGTAGACGAAATTGCCCGCCTGCTCCTTGCCGACCTTGGCCTTGGTGGCCGGATCGGTCTTCAGGCCGTAGTCGGGATCGGTGAACCAGAGCGTGCCGTCGCGGCGTTCGACGATGTCGTTGGGCGAGTTGAGGCGCTTGCCGTCGAACGAATCGGCCAGAGTCGCGAGCGTGCCGTCGGCTTCGAGCCGCACGACGCGGCGTCCGCTGTGCTCGCAGGTGAGCAGGCGGCCGACGGCGTCGAGGCTGTTGCCGTTGGCGTTGCGGCTCGGGGCGCGGAAGGCCGTCACGCCGCCGGCGCGCGTCCAGCGTTTCAATTCGTCCTTGGGGATATCGCTGAAGATCAGGGCGGAGTCGCGCGGCAGCCACACGGGGCCTTCGACGAACTGGAAATCGCCGGCGAGTTTTTCGACTTTGGCGTCCGCGGCGACGCAGCGGGCAAATTCGGCGGCGACAACAGGGACGACGCTGCCGGAAACCGCGGGCGCAAGCGCGGCCAAGGTGGTGGCGATCAGGGCGAGGCGGGGCAGGGAATGCATGAGGGCAGTGGCGGGCGGCGCACCGTGCGCGTCGGCAGGAGCGCCGGGGCGGTGACTTATCGGCGGCGGCGGCGGAGCTGGCCGACCGCGACGAGGCCGGCGCCCGCGACGACGAGCATCCACGTGGACGGCTCGGGCACGGCCAGCGCGGTGATCTGCGCCGAAACGAACGTGGAGTCGAAGTTGTGGCCGTTGCCGCCGTTGCCGACGACGAAGCGGAGCGTGTCGCCGGGAGCGAGCGTCACCGGGTTGGCGGAGAAAAGGTAACTCGTCCCGAAGGTGACCGATCCGGTGCCGAGGACGGTGCTGTTGCGCAGGACCGAGATGTCGGTCGTCGCCCCCACCGTGTCGCCGTTGGAAAACGCCGTCGCCAACGCAAACGTGCCGGCGATCGGAGCCGTCCACTGGGCGATGGCAAATTCCCCGTTCGGCCCCGGATGGAGCACGGACGCACCGGCGGCGTAGGGCAGGGCGGTCCCGCCGGGAGAAACTGTCGCGCTTGTGGCGTTGTGCACGAGCGTCGGCGTGTTGAACCGGTCGAACTGGGCGCTCCATTGGGTGAGCGCGTTGCCGGTCGGCAGCAGCGTAAACGGAGTGAGCGCACCGGCCGGCGTGCCGGACCACCCGAAACTCCATGGGCCGTTGGGATTGGCCGTCGCGCTGAAATCACCCGAGATCGACCACGCCGTGGTCTGGGCGCGCCCGAGGGATCCGAGGGCCAACACGGCCAAGAGCAGGCCCGATTTCCAGTGCGAAGACATCGCCGACGACTCTCCGGAGCGCGAACCGGGGTGCAAGCGCACATTACCTCCCGGACACTCCCGCGGGTAAAGTCTCGCCACCCTCCGCGCCGCGCGGGACCTTTCCTCCGCTCCCCCGCCGTATGCCCCACCGCTTTGTCCGCTGGCTCGTCCGATCAGTCGCGGCCGCGCTCTGCTCGGCCCACGTCGCCGCGGCAACCCTCACGGTCGATTCCCCGATGGCACCGCCCGAGTGGGCGGTGTTGCAGCGCCGGTTGTTGGCCGAGCAGGTGCCGGCGTGCCGGGAGTTTTTCGAGAAATACTTCGATGCGCGTGGCTACCTGCAGTGCTTCGTGCGCTGGGGTGCGAACGACGGACCGGACGATGCGTTCGAAAATTTCAACGGCTGGCCCGAGCTGCACGCGCTGGGGGCCGACGACGCGATCCGGGAGCTGTTTCTGCGCGGGCACGAAGGCCTGCTGCGCCAATACACCGCGGCGCGCACGGTCGAGACGCCGATCGCCCGCGAGGGCATGTATTTCAAGGAGTTCATCGTGCAGTCGGACTGGATGCACCACGGCGAGGGGCTCCAGCTCTTCAACCGCATGGGCCTCGCGCTCGGGCGCGGCGACGCGGTCTACACGGAGCGCGCGCGTCGCTTCGCCGGGTTATACCTGGGAGAGGATCCGGACGCCCCGAACTACGACCCGAAACTGAAACTGATCCGGAGCCTGCAGAACGGGAGCCGTGGGCCGATGTTGCGCAAGGCGACGGCGCTCGACTGGGTCGGCGACCCGTTCGACGTCAGCCGATTCGTCGCGCAACACGGAGAGAGCACCTACGCGCAGTTCCTCGCCCACTACGAAGAGTATACCGATGTGGCCGGGGACCATTTTCTGAACCTCGTCGCCACGACGCTGCCGACGACGGCGTTTCTCGCGACCGGCGACGCCAAGTATCGCCGCTGGGTGCTCGACTACCTCGACGCCTGGCTCGATCGCATGGCGAAGAACGGCGGCGTGATTCCGAGCCATGTCGACCACCGCGATGGTCGGATCGGCGGCCCGGACAATCGCTGGTGGGGCGGCGCCTACGGCTGGGGTTTCTCGCCGGTCAATCCCGTCACGGGCAAGCGCGAGAACCGGAACCGGATTCCGCGCGCGATGGTGGGCTTTGCGAATGCCGTGCTGCTGTCGGGGAGCCTTCGTTACTCCGACGCCTGGCGCGGCATGATGGACGCCGTCAACGGGCACGGCCGCGTTCGCGAAGGGAAGACGGAGTATCCCACGATGCACGGCGCGGACGGCTGGTATGGCTGGCAGCCGCATCCGTGGGCGGTCGGCGCCCTCGAACTGTGGTATCTCACCCAGCGCGACGACGACCGCGCGCGCGTGCCCGAGCAGCCTTGGCTGGAGTTCCTGGCCGGACGCGACGCGGACTATCCGGTCACGGCGTTGCGCCGGGATCTCGCTACGCTGGAGAAACGGATCGCGCTCTTTCGCGCCGACCGCACCCCGCCGGAACGCCGGCTAGCGGACAACATGCTCAATTGGAATCCCGCCACGATCGGGGCGCTGACCCAACTCATGCAGGGCGGATTGGTGCCCGGCCGTGACGGCGGTCTGCTCCACGCGCGTTTGCGCTATTTCGATCCGGTGCGCCGCCGCGCGGGCGTGCCGCCGGACGTCGCGGCGCTGGTGACGCGCCTTGGCGCCGACTCCGCCACGGTCACGCTGGTCAACCTGCACCCGACGGAGACTCGCCGCGTGGTCGTGCAAGGCGGTGCCTACGGCGAGCACCGCATCGCGACCATCGACGCGGGTCGCGGGGCGATCCCCGTGGGGGCGAGGGCCTGCGAGGTGGACCTGCGCGGCGGCGCGGGAGTGACCCTCGATGTCCGCTTGCACCGCTACGCGCTGCCGCCGACGGTGGCGTTGCCGTGGCAGTGAGCGCGGCAACGCACCTTTCTCTCCATGCGGATCACATTACACGGTTGGAAATGGCTGGCGACGGCGGCCGCGCTGGGGTTGTCCGCCATCCCGCTGGCGGCCGCGGAGGCGGAGATCGTTCCGCTCTGGCCCGAGGGCGTGCCCGGCTTGCGGGCCGATGCCGGTCCGGAAATGGACGACGGCAACGGACGCTACACGAACATCCACCACCCCTCGCTGGTGGTCCTGCGCCCCACGGCCAAGGCCAACGGCACCGCCATCATCTACGCGCCCGGCGGCGGCTATGTCCGCGTGGCCGCAGGAGTCGGCGGCGGCGAGTTGGCCAAGTGGCTGCGCGGGCTCGGGGTGACGGTGTTCATCCTGAAGTATCGGCATGCCGACTACGGGCAGCCGGCGCCCCTGCAGGATGCGCTGCGCGCGGTCCGGCTCGTGCGCAGCCGGGCGGTGGAGTGGGGCGTGGCGCCCGACCTGGTAGGTCTCCTCGGTGGATCCGCGGGCGGCCATGTTGCGGCCAGCGCGGCGACGATGTGGGATGCGCCGGAGGGTCGCACCGGCGCCGCGCTCGATCGCGTCAGCGGCCGGCCCGACTTCGCGGTGCTGGTTTTCCCGGTGATCACGATGACGGAGCCGCACGGGCATGGCGTTTCGCGTCGGGCCTTGTTGGGCGAGAATCCTACGCCCGCGCTGATCGAGCGTTGGTCGGTGGAGAATCGCGTGAGCGCGGACACGGCGCCGGTGTTCCTCGTGCACTCGGCGGAAGACGCCACGGTCGTGGTCGAGAACAGCCTGTTATTTTACCAGGCG
>JBILLY010000302.1:0-5947 GCA_044375835.1 Opitutaceae bacterium | reverse complement strand
GACAGGAGGGCGGGATCGGGCGGGGTGCCGGCGACAATGCGGCGGGCGGCGGTGGCGGGGCTCTCGGCGCGGGCGGGGAGGCCGGGGTTGGCGGCGTAGTGGGCGAGGTTGGCGCCGAGGGAATCGCGGCGGACGCGGGCGGGGTCGGCGTCGGGGGCGGGCGCGGCGGCGGCCCAGAGGAGGTCGAAGGCGCGGGCGGCCACGGCCTGCGCGGCGGCGACGCCGGGTGCAGATGCGGGTGCGGAGTCGGCGGCGGCGGCGCGGAGGGCGGCGAAGAGGGCGACGGCGCAGACGAGGAGAAACCGCGGCAGGGCGGGGCGCATGGAGGAAACGGAAGGGGCGGGGCGGACGGGCGCAAGCGCGGGGACGGATGGGTGTGCGGACGGGGGGCGGATGGGCGCGCGGACGGGGAGGCGACGCGGGGCCGCGGCGGGAAACGCGGGCGGCGGGGGATTTCGCGCGTGACGGGCGGCGGGGGCGGGGGTTGAGATGCGCGCGATGAATTTACCCCGTTTGGCTCCGTGGGCCGTCGTCGTGACGGCGGGTGTGTGCGGTTTGGTTTCGCCGGCGGCGGCGCAGCGTCCGGCGGGCGCGGCGACGGGCGAGGCGGCGGCGCTGGGTTTCGACCCGGTGCGGCTGAAGCGACTCGACGCGGTGATCCAGGACAACGTCGACCGCCAGCTGATCGCGGGCGGAGTGATGTTGATCCAGCGGGACGGCCGAGTGGCGCACCTGCGGGCCTACGGCAAACAGGACATGGAGGCGGGCACGGCGATGGCGCCGGACGCGATCATGCGCATCGCGTCGATGAGCAAGGCGATCACGACGGTCGCCGTGATGATGCTCTACGAGGAAGGAAAATTCCTGCTGCACGATCCGATCGAGAAATACATCCCGGCCTTCAAGGGCTCGGTCGTGGCGGTGCGGCCGCCGACGGATGCGCCGGCGGGCACGAGCTACGTGACGGAGAAAGCGCGGCGCCCGATCCAGATCCGCGACCTGCTCACGCACACGGCGGGGTTGACCTACGGCTCGGGGTTGGCGGCGGAGGCCTACAAGGCGGCGAATCTCACCGACTGGTATTTCGCGAACAAGGACGAGACGCTCGAAGTCGTGATCAACCGGCTGGCGAAGCTGCCGCTGCACGCACATCCGGGCGAAGTTTACCAGTATGGCTACTCGACGGACGTGCTCGGGCGGTTGGTCGAGGTGGCGTCGGGCTTGCCGCTGGACCGGTTTTTCGCGGAGCGGATTTTCGCGCCGCTGAAGATGCCGGACTCGAGTTTCTTTTTGCCGCCGGGGAAAGAGAAGCGGCTGGCGAAGGTCTACGGCATCATCGGGGGCAAGTTGGCGCCGGGCGACCAGGGCGACTACGTGACGGGACCGCGGAAGTGTTTCTCGGGCGGGGCGGGCGTGCTCTCGACGGCGGCGGACTACGCGCGGCTCTTGCAGATGCTGCTCAACGACGGCGAACTCGACGGCGTGCGGCTGCTGAGCCGGAAATCGGTCGAGCTGATGCGCGCCGACCACGTGGGCGACAAGGCGCGTGGCAACACGCGCGGCTACGGGTTGGGTTTCTGGGTCAACACGGACGTGGGCTACCACGCCGAGCTGAGCAGCGAGGGTTCCTACGGCTGGGGCAGCGCGTATTTCCCGCAGTATCTCGTCGACCCGAAGGAGCGCATCGTGGCGATGTTCATGACGCAGCACCGGCCGTCGGGCGGCAACGACCTGAACCAGAAATTCAAGGTGCTGATGTATCAGGCGCTCGTGAAGTGACGAGGCCGGGCGCCGCGCGGACCGGGGCGGACGAGACGGTCCGCGCGGAAATCGGTGGCGCTGCGGCGCGGCGGGCGATTTAACCGACGGCGACTCCCCTTTATCCCCATGAAAAACCGATTCGTTTCCCTGTGCGCGTTTGCGCTCGCCAGCACCGCCGCGCTCGTCGCGGCCGATTCCGCGCCGAAGCTGGCGCCGATCTTCAACGGCAAGGACCTCAGCGGCTGGAAGGACGCGGTCGGCAACAAATTCTGGCGGGTCGAGAACGGCGTGCTGATCTGCCAGAACGACGAGAAGATGACGGGCAACTACCTCTGGACGGAGAAGGAGTATAAGGACTTCGTGATCGAATTCGACGTGCGCTGGAAGACGGAGACGCCCCGCGGGGTCGATACGGGTGTCGAGATGCGCAAGCCGAACCTCCAGCTCCAGCTGGGCGTGTCGGGCAGCCTGAAGGTCGACATGTCGGGGTCGTTCTACGTCGGCAAGGCGGGCTATCCCGAGATCGCCCAAGCGAAGGAGGCGAAGAAGCTCATGAAGCCCGAGGGCGAGTGGAACACCTTCCGCATCCAGGCCAAGGGCGACACGTTCACGTGCTGGATCAACGGGACGAAGGCTTCGGAATACACCGACCCGAAATTCCCCGGCGCCGCGCCGATCGGCCTGCAACTGCACGGCAACGTGAAGATGAAGGCGGAGTATCGGAACATCCGGCTCGCGGAGTTGAAGTAAGCGCGCGGTCGCAGGGCGCCGCCGAACGCAGCGGCGCGACGATGGCCGGAGCCGACGTGGCTCCGGCTTTCTTTTTGCCGAAGGGCGCGCGTCGGCCGAAAGGCGCGGCGCGGGCGGCGAGCGCGCGGACGAGGCCCAGGAGGGCGGGCGGCGCGAGCGACGCGGCGGAGAGGCGGAGCGCGCGGACCGGCGGAGAGGGTCGGCGCGAGGCGGAGGGACGGATCATCGCGGCGACGGTGGCGGGGCCCGGCGGTCCCTCAAGGCGGCGGCGACGAAGCGACGGCGGCGCGCGCCGCACGGTGGAGTTGCCAGGAGTTCCAGAGGTTGTGCCAGATGACGTAGAAGGTGGGGGCGAGGGCGACGAGCGGGCCGGCGTAGGCGAGGGCGAGGTAGATGGTAAAGGTGGTGTTCTTCTGGCCGAGGGCTTGGCTCGCCTCGCGCGGAAAGGTGCGGCCGCCGATGACGCGGCCGACGCTGAAGTTGACGATGCAGACGAGGAGCGAGGCGACGGCGAGGCCGAGGAGGAGGCGGACGGGGGTGTCGGTGTGCGCGCGGATGAAGGCGGAGGCGTTGGCGGTGATGAAAAACATCGAGGTGACCCAGAGGCCGAAGCTGAGGTTGCGGTGGCGGGCGGGCCAGGCGCACGACTTGGGCGAGGGCCAGCGGCAGAAAAACGACGAGGGCGACGCTGCCGCCGACCTGCGCGAAGGCTTCGGGCGTGGGGCGGCCGAGCACGAGCGGGAGGAGAAACGGGAGGAGGGCGGCGATGACGACGTTGGTGAGGAGGAAGGAGGCGACGACGAAATCGACGCGGCCCTTGAGGAAGCTGATGATGACGGGGGCGGCGATGGCGGTGGGCGTGATGCCGCAGAAGAAGGCGCCGAGGGCGACCTCGCGGCTCGCGCCGAGTCCGAGCGCGGCGCCCCAGGCGGCGAAGCCCATGCCGAGGTTGGCGGCGAGCAGCACGAGGTGCGTGCGGCTGAGCGAGTCGCGGGAGAGGCGCGTCTGGAGAAAGACGAGGAAGAGCATGCCCATCACGAGCCAGCGGATGAGAAACGCGCCGACGTGGGCCTGCGGCAGCAGCGAGCCCAGAATGATCGCGGAGAGGATGGCGCCTGTGCGCGCGAAGCCGGTCACGGTGAAAAGAGTGGCCGAGGGAAAACGGGGCGGAGGGGCGACGCAATCGCGGCGTGGCAAAGCACGGCGCGCGCGCCGGGGCGGGTCGGCGGCGCGGCACGGCCAGCCGGGCACCGCGGTGGCGGCGAGGGCGGACGGCGCTAGAGCAGGATGTTGTCGATCACGCGGACCTCGTCGATCCACGCGGCGATGGCGAGGAGCGTGCGGCCGGGGACGACTTCGCGGAGCGGCTCCATCGTGGCGGGGTCGACGATGGCGACGTAGATGACGCGCACGCGGCGGCGCTCGCCCATGAGGTGGGTGGCTTCGGCGATGACGCGGTCGGGGCTGCGGACGCCGGCGGCGACCATTTCCTTGGCCCGCTCGAGGGCGTGGGAGATCGACAGCGCTTCCTGGCGCTGGCCCGCGGTGAGATCGCGGTTGCGCACGGTGAAGGCGAGGCCGTCGGACTCGCGCACGGTCGGGGCGACGATCACCTCGGCGCCGAAGCAGAGATCGGCGATCATTTTGCGCACGACGGCGACCTGCTGGGCGTCGCGCTGGCCGAAGACGAGGACGGCCGGTTGGACGATGTTGAGCAGTTTGGCGAGGCCGGTGGTGACGCCGCGGAAATGGGCGGGGCGCGAGATGCCGCAGAGCGGCTTGCTCACGGCCTCCTCGACGACCGCGGTGGAAAAGCCCCGCGGAAACATCTCTTCGGGGGAAGGGGCGAAAACGATATCGACCTTGAGGTCCTCGCAAAGTTTGGCGTCGGCGTCGGGCGACCGGGGGTAGCGGGCGAAGTTCTCGCTGGGGCCGAAGGCGAGCGGGTTGGCGAAGGTGCAGACCACCACGACGTCGGCCCGGGCCTGGGCGAGCGCGATCAGCGCGGCGTGGCCGGCGTGGAGGGCGCCGCCGGTCGGCACGAGGGCGACCGAGCGGCCCTCGCGCTGGAATTGCGCGGCGAGCGCGCGCATTTCGGGAACGGTGGCGACCTTTTGCATGGATTCCGGGGCGGGGCGACGGGGAAGTCGGGCTTGAACAAACGGAACGCGCCCGGTTTGTTCAAGGTTTTCGCCCACCGGCGAGCGTCGTATTTACCGTCTCCGTAGTCCCACCGCCATGATCCGTATCAACGAAAACTATACCAAACTGAAGGCGTCCTACCTCTTCAGCGACATCGCCAAGCGCGTGAGCGCCTACACCGCCGCCAATCCCACGAAGCCGGTGATCCGGCTGGGCATCGGCGACGTGACGGAGCCGTTGCCGCCGGTGTGCACCGAGGCGCTGCATGCGGCGACGGACGAGATGGCGAAGCGGGCGACGTTCAAAGGCTACGGCCCGGAGCAGGGCTACGCGTTTCTCCGCGAGGCGGTGGCGCAGCACGACTACGCGGCGCGCGGCTGCAGGATCGAGGCCGACGAGATCTTCATCTCGGACGGCTCGAAGTGCGACTGCGGCAACATCCAGGAGATCTTCGCGCAGGATGTGCGCCTCGCGATCCCCGACCCGGTGTATCCGGTCTATGTCGACACCAACGTGATGGCGGGCCGCACGGGCGCCAACGTCGACGGGCGCTACCAGGGCATCACCTACCTCGATAGCACGAAGGAAAACGGCTACGTGCCGGCGGTGCCGGCGGTCGCGACGGACCTGATCTACCTCTGCTTCCCGAACAACCCGACCGGCGCGGTCGCCACCAAGGCGCAGCTCGCGGCGTGGGTCGCCTACGCGAAGGCGAACAAGGCGGTGATCCTCTTCGACAGCGCCTACGAGGCCTACATCCGCGACCCGGAGATCCCGCACTCGATCTACGAGATCGAGGGGGCGCGCGAGGTGGCGATCGAGTTCCGCAGTTTTTCGAAGACGGCCGGCTTCACCGGCACGCGCTGCGCCTACACGGTGGTGCCGAAGTCGCTCATGGCCTACGATGCCGCGGGCAACGCGCACCCGCTGCACGCGCTGTGGAATCGCCGGCACACGACGAAATTCAACGGCGTGGCCTACCCGATCCAAAAGGCCGCGGCGGCGATCTACACGGACGCGGGCAAGAAACAGACGGGCGACCTGATCAACTTCTACCTCGCGAACGCGAAGCTCATCCGCGACGCGATGACGAAACTCGGTTTCAGCTGCATCGGCGGCGACAACGCGCCCTACATCTGGATCAACACCGGTCGCGATTCGTGGCAGTTTTTCGATCTGTTGCTCGAAAAGGCCCAGGTCGTGTGCACGCCGGGCGCGGGCTTCGGCAAGTGCGGCGAAGGGCACGTGCGCATCAGCGCGTTCAACTCGCGGGAGAACGTCGAGACCGCGCTCA
>JBILLY010000111.1:0-9889 GCA_044375835.1 Opitutaceae bacterium | reverse complement strand
TGTGGGTCCCCGCGTTGGGGGGGGGGGGGGGGTGGGCGGGGGGGGGGGGGGGTTGGTTGGGGGGGGGGGGGGGGGGGGGGCCGTCCCAGATGAGTTGATCGGGGTGGTAGCGGTAGGTGTGGACGACGAGGCCGCTGGCGGTGGGGCGGGGCGTGAAGCCGGCGGGGAGAATCGGTTGCCAGCCGGAGCGGGAGATGTCGGCCAGGCGCTCGGGGTGGCGGATGACCCAGAGCGCGAAATGGAAATGGAGGGCGACGGTGAGGACGATGAGCGCGGCGGGCGGGATCGGGCGGGCGAGGCGCGGGGCGGCGACGGCGGCGAGCAGCAGGAGGGCGGCGAGAGGGAGGAGCCAGGGCTGCGCGTGCGCGAAACGGGGATCGGGCGCGGTGCACCACCAGAACACGAGGCCGCTCGCGAGCGGCACGAAGAGCAGGGCGATGAGCGGGGCGGCGGAGGGTAGGGCGGCGGGGCGGAGCGGGCGGACGAGGCGGAGCGCGAGGGCGGCGGCGAGGGCGAGGACAGTGACGGCGAGCGGGGCGACGAGGCCCTCGGTGTTGGCGGCGGCGCGTTGGAACCACGGGCGGAGCCAGCGGGTGTGGCCGAGGACGTCGTTCATGTCGGCCCAAGGTTGGCGGGCCCAGCTGTAGACGGCGTTGGCGTCGTAGCGCGCTTGCTCCGCGGGGACGGTCCAGTCGAAGGGCAAGGCGCCGAGCGGCGAGGGGTAGGCGGGGTGGCCGGAGAGCAAATAGCCGCGGGCGATCCAGATGCCGCCGAGGGCGCAGGCGAGCGCGAGGGCGGCGCGGGCGGGGGCGCGGAGCGGACGGGTGGCGGCGAGGTAGACGGTGCCGAGCGCGGCGAGGCCGAGGACGAAGCCGAGGTTGCTGAGCTTGAGGGCGAGGGCGGCGCCGCCCAGGAGGGCGAGGGCGGCGAAGCGTGTATCCAGGTCGCGGTGACCGGCGCGCCAGGCGTCGAGACCCTCGACAAGGAGGAGAAAGAGCGCGACCTGCACGGCGCAGGCAGCGAGATCGGCGGAGGGGGAGGCGAGGCCGAGAGTGGAGACGGCGAGCCACGCGATGATGGGCAGGGCGAGCAGGGCGGCGAGCGGGGCGAGCGGGCGGGCGGGCGCGGCGAGGGCGGGCGTGGCGGGTGCGGGCGCGGCGGCGGCGCGGTGGAGGCGGCGGAGGGCTTGGGCGAGGACGGCGAGGAGGAGAAAGGTGTTGGCGAGGGAGCGGCCGTGGCCGAAGAGCGGGGGGAGGTTCAGGGCGGCGACCCAGCTGTAGAAGGCGCTGTTGAAGGCGAGGCGGCCGTGGAGATTGCCGAGGCCGGGCGTGAGGCGGGTTTCGTTGTGCCAGCGGATCGATTGGAAGTGGTAGAGGCCGGCGTCGAATTCGAGCGGCGTCTGCATGGCGCGGGACGCGATCCAGAGGGCGGCGAGCAGCCCGAGGCCGGCGAGAAGGCGGGCGGAAAAGCGCGCGCGGGGTGGTGCGGGCGGCGCGGAGGCGGACGGCGGACGAAAGGCGAAAAAGCCGGCGAGGCCGAACGCGAGCAGCGGCACGACCGACCACGCGCGGAGCGGCGCGAAGAGGTGGACGAACTGCAGGGCGCCGAGCAACACGGCCCAGCCGAGCCAGAGATCGAGAAAGACGGCGTCGGGCGAGGCGACGTCGGGCGCGGGGTCCCGGAGGCCGAGGGCGCGGCGCAGGGCGCGGCCGCCGCCCACGCAGGCCGCGGCGACGGTCGCGAGCAGGGCGAAGGTCAGCAGGAGGGCGGCGAGGTGCGGCATGGGCGGCGGGGACGTTGGCGGGCTCGCGGGGCGGTGAAAAGACCGGGGTGGCGGGGAGGGAAGACGGGGAAGACGCGGGAGAGAGTGGGCGGGAAGGTGGAGACGGGGGAAGCGGAAGACAGGGACGAGTCGGGCTGAAGACTCGACGAGGCCGGGGGCGGGCGGTTTCTTCGGGGCGCCCCATGAAAAACTCCTCTGCGGTAGCGATGCGTGCGTTGGTGTGGGCGTCGGCGCTCGGCGCGGCGACGCCGGGTGCGGCGGCGACCGCGACCGTCGAGGATGCGGCGGCGCGGGCGGCGTTGCCGGAGTTCAAGACGATCCCGGCGGCGCGCACGGAGAACCTCGCGCCGGCGGCGGCGGTGGATGCGGGGCAATTCGGGCGGTGGACGCGGTCGCAGGGCGACAACGGCGCGCGGCGCTACTCGGCGTTGCGCCAGATCACCAAGGACAACGTGAAGGACCTCGAGGTGGCGTGGACGTTTCGCGCGGGCGACGGAAAGGCGAATATCCAGTGCACGCCGATCGTGGTCGACGGCGTGCTCTACGCGCCGACGCCGGGCAAGGCGATCGTGGCGATCGATGCGGCCACGGGCGCGGAGAAGTGGCGGCGGCAGATCGGCGAATCCGCGGGCGGGCGCGGGGGTAGCCGGATGCAGGATACGCCGGCGCGGCGCGGGCTGGTGTATTGGCCGGGCGGAGACGGGCACGCGGCGCGCATTTTGTTCGGCGCGGGCGATTGGATTTACGCGCTGGATCCGCGGACGGGCGCGCCGGTGGCGGAGTTCGGCGGCGAGGGCCGCACGCCGATCGCGACGGGGGCGACGGCGGCGGGGGCGGTTTACCGGCACGTCTTCGTGACGACGGGGCTCAACGGCGACGTCTACGGCTACGACGTGCGGACCGGGAAGGAGCTGTGGCGTTTCCATTCGGTGGCGCGGGGCGAGGAATTCGGCGCGGACACCTGGGACGGGCCGCAGGCGGGCGCCAACGGCTGGAGCGGCCTCTCGATCGACGACGCGCGCGGGCTGGCGTTCATCGCGCTCGGGGCACCGCGGCCGGACATGGTCGGCGTGGGCCGGCTGGGCGACAATCTGTTCAGCAACTGCGTGCTCGCGCTCGACGTGCTGACGGGGACGCGGCGGTGGCATTTCCAGGACGTGCGGCACGACATCTGGGACCTCGACGTGTGCGCGCCGCCGAATCTGGTGACGATCGTGCGCGACGGGAAACGCGTCGACGCGGTGACGTGCATGGGCAAATCGGGGCACCTCTTCGTGCTCGACCGGGAGAGCGGGCAGCCGGTGTTTCCGGTGCGGCTGCGGCGGGCGCCGGCGTCGAAGCTGCCGGGCGAACGGACGGCGGCGTATCAGCCCGATCCGGAGGTGCCGGAGCCGATTTCGCGCAGCGAATTCCATCCGGACATGATCACGGAGCGCACGCCGGAGGCGCGGGCGTGGGTGGAACAACTCGTGGCGCGGTCGAACTACGGGTTCTTCGCGCCCTTCGAGGAAGGGAAACCGACGCTCTATATCGGGTCGCGCGGCGGGGCGGAGTGGTCGGGCGCGGCGGTGGACGTGCCGACGGGGCGGCTCTACGTGACCTCGAACCGCTGGGTGTCGCGAATCACGGTGCTGGCGAACGATGACCGCGAGCGCGACCCGCGGCATCCGGCGACGGCGGGCGAAAAAGTTTACCAGGAATTCTGCGCGGCGTGCCACGGGCCGGCGCGGCTCGGCGTCGGCGTGGCGCCGCCGCTGGTGGGCTTGGGCAAACGGATGAAGGACGCGGACGTGCTGGCGCTGCTGGCGACGGGGCGCGGGGCGATGCCGCCGAATCCGCTGCTGAACGACACGCAGAAACGCGACCTGCTGGACTACCTGTTCCGGCGCAACCAGCCGCCGGCGCGCGGAGGCGGCGGCGGGCCGGGGGCGAGCGATCGGCCGCAGTATGTGTTCGACGGGTTCAATTTCCTGACGGACCCCGAGGGCTATCCGGGGATCAAGCCGCCGTGGGGCCTGCTGAACTGCTACGACCTGAGCACGGGCAAGGTGCTGTGGCGCGTGCCGCTCGGCGAACTCGCGGAACTGACGAAGCAGGGCGTGCCGTTGACGGGGTCGCAAAACCTCGGCGGCGCGAGCGTGACGGCGGGCGGGCTGGTGTTTGTCGCGGGCACGGAGGACGAGCGTATCCGGGCTTTCGATGCGGACACGGGCCGGGAGTTGTGGGCGGCGAAGCTGCCCTTCGCGGGCACGGCGGCGCCGGCGATCTACGAGGCGGACGGGCGGCAGTTTGTCGTGATCACGGCGACGGGCGGCGGCCGCGTGGGCGGCAAATCGGGCGCGGGCGACGCGTATGTGGCGTTTGCGCTGCCGCGGCGGTGAGGCGCGGCGGCGGAAGCGTCGTGGCACCGGACGGAGCGCCGCGGCGGGGCGGGCCCGGGCGGTGCCGCGGGGGCGGGGCGGGTCGCGCCGGAGGACCCGGGGCGTTCAGCCCTGCGTGAAGCGTTTCACGTGTTTCGCGATGACGGCCATGGCGCGGTCGGGGTCGTGGACGTTGCGCGGGTAGTAGTAGTAGGCGGCGAAGTCGGGCTTCAGCGCGAGGACGGCGGGGTAGTGACGGTCCAGCGCGGGGATCGCGGCGGCGTGGAGGTTGTGGTTCTCCATCAGGAAAAAACTCTTCCGGCCGGGGACGGCGCGGGCGGCCAGGATGAAGGCCTCGCCTTTGCCGCTCAGGAGAATCTTGCCCTTGCCGCTCTCCTGGCCCTCGCCGCCCTCCAACTTGGCGTCGTCGGCGGCATCCCACGGCCGGCCGTCGGCGCCGTAATAGTCGAGGTGCTGCACGCCGGCGCCGGCGGCGAGTTCATCGGGCGGGTTGTGCGTCTGCTGGAAAAGAAACGTGAGCTTGTCGGGCCAGCGCTGCTTGGCGAAGGCGCAGACGCGCGACCAGAAGTCGCGGGCGGCGGCGTAGTGGGCGACGAGGGGCGCGTCGGGGCCGAGGGCGGCGACGGCGTGCTTCGACTTGTCGACGATGAAGCACTTGGGCTCGTCGATGATGAAGCCGGCGAGGTGCGGATGCTGTTTGTAGAGTTCGGCGAGGGTTTCGGTGAAAAACTTGAAGGTGTCGGGGTGATGGACGCTGCTGATGCCGCCGGAGACCTTGGGCATGATGGCGGTTTTGCCCTGCTTGTTCACGATCTTGGTCTCGGGGTTGAGCATCGTGAAGAGGCTCGGGACCTTCGGCGCGCCGGCGGTGAGGCCGCCCCAGCGGGACGGCACGGCGATCATTTTCATGCCGACGCGCGCGGCTTCCTGCGCGATGAGCGCGTGGTTTTCGTAGGCGGCGAAGAGATCCTGTTCGAGCACGCCGACGCAGACATACTGCGTGCCGATGTCGGCCATCCACTCCATGTCGGCGCGGATGTGGCGCGGCACGCAGGTATACATGTGGGCGTTGAGGTAGTAGGCGCCGATGGCGGTGGCGGTGCGGTTGGCGGGGCGGCCCGGCGCCGGCTGGGCGTTCGCGGCGAGGGCAGGCAGGGCGGCGGCGGCGGTCGTGGAGGTCCGGAGGAAGGTGCGGCGGTTCATGGGAGGGGAAGTCGGAGGGGGGCAGAACGGTGGGCGCGGGGCGCCGAAGGGACGGAACTGGGGCCGGGTCCGGGCTGCTGGCCGCGGCGGAACCGTCAGTCCGCCCGCATCACGCAACCGGGCGTCCGATGCGACGGGCCGAGGGCGACGTTGCGACCCGCGAACGGCGGGCGGGTGCGAGGGGGTGCGGCATCCGGGAGCAGCCGGCGGGGTCGGGCGGGCGGCGTGGGGACGGTCACTTCTTCTTCGACTGCTTCGGCTGGTCGGCGTCGTCGGGCAGGCGGCCGTTGTAGCCGCGGTAGATGTCGAGCGGGTCTTCCATGCGGAAGCCCTGGTCGCCGGAGTCGCGCACCCAGGTGTCCACGAGGCCGCGGAGTTCGCGGAGGGTGGCGGCGTGGGCGGGATCGGCGGCGAGGTTGCGGACTTCGTGGGGATCGGCCTGCACGTCGAAGAGTTCCTCGACGGGTTTGACGGGCGCGGCGAAGAGGGCGGCCGCGGGGGTGAGTTTGCCGTCGCGGGCGAGTTCCTTGACGAGGTTCCAGGTGGGGTATTGGCGCTCCTTGTAGGCGTTGCGCTGCATGTAGGGGATGGCGGGGAAATAGTTGCGGATGTATTTGAAGCGCTCGGTGCGGACGGCGCGCATGCGGTCGGTGGATTCGTCCATGCGGTCGCGGGCGGCGAAGATGTGGGTGCGGGGCGCGGCGCCGGGGGCGAGGAAATCGCGGCCCTGCATGGCGGGGCCGGGTTTCACGCCGGCGAGGCCGAGCATCGCGGCGGAGACATCGATCGAGGAGACGAGCTGGCCGTCGACGGTGCCGGCGCGGCGACGGTCGGGCCACGCGACGAGGAGCGGGACGCTGATGCCGCCGTCGTAGAGAAACTGTTTCGAGCGGAAGAGGCAGGCGCCGTTGTCGCCCATGAAGACGACGACGGTGTTTTGCGCGAGGCCGTCCTTTTCGAGGCGGGCGAGCAGTTCGCCGACGTAGGAATCCATGAGCGCGATGGCGTCGAGGAAGTTGGCGTATTCCTCGCGGGCGATCGGGTGGTCGGGCCAGTAGGGCGGGAGCTTCACCTTGGCGGCGTCGGCGTGGGGGATCGGAGCGTCCTTGGAGCGGGCGAAGACCCAGCCGGGGCCTTTGTGGCTTTCGGTGATGGTGATCTGCGCGAAGAACGGTTGGCCGGGGGCGCGTTGGCTCCAGTCGTGGCCGTCGAACGGTTTTTCGACGAGAAAGTTGTAGTCGGTTTTCCCCGCGCCGGCGGCGCCGGTGAGATTGGCGCCGGGGGCGGTGGAGGTGGCGTTCTTTTTCGCCTTGCCGGGTCCGGCGCTGAGATTGGCGGTGAAATAGCCGGCGTCGCGGAAGTAGTCGGTGATGGGGCGCACGCCGGCGGGGAGGGGCTGCTTGTTCCATTGCCAGGTGCGGTGCTGGTGGGCGCCGATGCTGGTCTGATACATGCCGGTCATGATGGCGGAGCGGCTGGCGGAGCAGACGGGCGCGGTGGTGAAGGCGCGGGTGAAGCGCACGCCGCGGGCGGCGAGGGCGTCGAGATTCGGGGTGGAGACGAGCGGTTCGCCGTAGCAGGCAAGTTGCTGGCCGAGGTCCTCGGCGAGGATGAAGAGGATATTGGGGCGGGCCCCGCCGGGGGCGGCGGCTTGGGCGAAGGCGGCGAAAGGCAACAGCGCGAGGGTGAGGGCGAGGACGCGGAGATGACGCATGGGAGGGTGGTGGCGAAGGTCGGGAGGCGGAGGCGACGGGGGAGAGCGACCGCGGCAGCGGGTGGAGGGGGCGGGGAAACCGGAAGCGAGGCAGGACCGTGGAGGGCCCGGCGGCGAATGACGAGCCCGCGTTCCTCGCGGCGGCGGGCGCCGTTTTGTAACTGTCCGGTCCGCAAATTTCTGTTGCGGCGGCCGGGGCGGCTCCGACACTCGCGCACCTGCCCCTCCACCGCCCCGCGATGCCGTGGTGGCGACAACCCAACGCGTCAGACCCGGCCCGGCGAGCCGGCGATTTGCGTCCGGGGGTCGCCCGCCCCGGTGCCGCCCATGTTTCCACCCCGATTACCTCCTGACTCCATGAAGCTACTGCCCTCGCTCGTGTTTGCGTTCGGCGCGGCGCCGTTCGCGCGGTTTGCCGCTGTTTCGCTCCAAGTGTGCGCCCTTGCGGCGCTCGTTTCCCCGGCGCGCGCCGCCGAAACCGCCTCGATCTACGGCAGCGTGAGCAACGCCCAAAGCGGCAACATGCTCACGGGCGCGCGCGTCGAGATCCCGAAGCTCGGCCTCAGCGTGCTGACCGACGACACGGGGCGCTACCTGTTTTCCAGCCTGCCGGCGGGCGCGCACGAGATCACGGTGACCTACATCGGCCTCGACAAGGACACGAAGACGGTCGCGCTCACGGCCGGCCAGCGCGCGGTGCGCGATTTCGAGCTGACCTCCGGCATCTACAAGCTCGAGGCCTTCAAGGTGACGGGCGAGCGCGAGGGCAACGCCGCGATGATCACCGAGAAGAAGAACGCCGACAACGTGAAGGACATCATCGCGATGGATTCCTTCGGCTACCTGCCCAACATGAGCGCCGGCGAAGTGGTGATGCGTCTGCCCGGCGTGGCCGGCAGCCCGACGGACGAAGGCCTGGCCTACCGCTTCAACATGCGCGGCATGGACCCGACGCTGAACAATGTGACGGTCGACGGCCAGTCGATGACCACGCTCGGCACGAACCGCAGCTTCGAGCTGCAGTCGATCACGGGCACGATGTTCGACGCGCTCGAACTCATCAAAGGCCACACGCCCGACAAAGGCGCCGACTCGCTGGGCGGCACGGTGAACTTCAAGACGCGCGCGACCTTCACGATGCGCGAGAAGCGCCGCACGACCTACAATTTCTCGATGCGCAGCGCGCCGCCGTTCTTCGAGCAGGCCCCGCTGCGCAAGGAGCACCGCAACCATCCGATCCTCAACGTCGCGCACCAGGAGGTCTTCGATGTGTTCGGCGAGACCCGCAATCTCGGCGTCTCGCTCAATCTCTTCTACTCGGAGAACGCCGTCGGCGGTTTCGCGAATATCTTCGACTACACCAACATCGCCAACGGTCCGGCGCCGGTCTGGGACTACCAGACCTGGGACAATATCAACAACCGGAAGCAGATGTCGCTGAACCTGAAGGCCGACTACCGCTGGTCGCAATACACCCGCTTCTCCCTCGGCGTGACGGGCAACGACAACTTCGAGCGCATGCGCCGGCGCGTGACTGTGCGCGCCTTCACCGGCGGCAACACGACGGTGCCCAACGCCACCACCACCGGCGTCGTGGCGGGCGCCTTCGACGACTTCATCACCGTCGTGCGGCCGGTCGCCGCCGCCCAGATCGACACCACGATGGACGGCCCGCTCAACTACTATGTGCGCATGCGCCGCGTCGACGCCTCCGGCGAGCACAACTACGGACGGCTGCTGATCGAATACGCGGGCAGTCTGGCGACCACCCACCTGAACAACGGCAACGGCAAAGGCGGCACGATGAACATGCGCATCGGCAGCATCAACCCGACGACCGGCCTCTTCACCTACGGCGGCACCGGCTGGATCCTCGACCGCTCGGGTTCCGACAGGAACCACCCGATCTTCCGCCAGAACGGCGGTGCCGATTTCACCAACCCGGCCAACTACCGTCCGCGTCCGACCGACGGTTTGGTGTGGGCGCGCAACGAGAACGACCAGTTTCTCAAGCAAGCCCGCATCGACGTGCGCTACACGCTCCCGATCGCGATGCCGACGAACCTCAAGACCGGCTACCACTGGCGCGAACTGCGGATGGACGAGTGGGGGCAAGACCGCCACCGCTGGACCTACTCGACGTCCGGGCCGGCCCTGCCGCACGACCCGACCTATGTGAGCTACGACCAGACCCAGACGGGGCGGAAAATCCCGATCTTCCAGTCGCACATGTTCACGAACGACGGACGTCCGGCCGGACCTTTCGCCCAATATTGGACCGAGGATCTTTACTACAACCAGCAGCAGAAATATGTCGGCACCCGTTGGCTCACCGAACAGGTGGGCGCGACCTACCTGATGGCGCAGGGGCGGCTCGGGGCGGACGGTTTCCTCCGCCGCACCGGTTACCTCGGCGGCGTGCGTTGGGAGACCACGGAGACGGTGGCCCGCGGCTGGGTGCGCAGCCGCGTGCTGAGCACGGCGGCGCAGCAGGCGCAGGACCCGATCGGCTGGGCCAATCGCGACTACGCGGGCAACTTCCGCACCAATCCGGGCAAGTATTCGAAGGGCTTCCCGAGCATCCATGCCTTCCACGACATCACCAAGGATCTGAAGATGCGCGTCAGCTACTCGACGAGCTACGGCCGGCCGCCGATCGGCAATCTGTTGCCCGGCGAAACCCCGAGCGAGGCGAACCAGACGGTGACGGTCAACAACCCCGGCCTCGGGCCGTATACGGCGACCAATTGGGACGCGACGCTCGAGTATTACTTCGAGCCCGTCGGCAGCCTCACGGTCGGCTGGTTC